>CATMVR010000094.1 GCA_950075905.1 uncultured Persicitalea sp.
AAAAGGCCATCCTGGCCAGATCCATGGACAAGCCCATTGCCAAAAACAACGACTACGAAGCCGAAAGGTACGCCGGGGTGTTGAAGCTGGTACGTGAAAAATCGAACTGGGATCAGCTGAAAAAGACCCGGAATGTGGGTGTTTCGGCCTATTTCTGCCATGATACCTACGCCGCCAATGTACTGGATCTGGAAATGAAGGACGGGCAACCCTTAGTGAAGAAGGTATGGTGTACCATAGACTGTGGCGTGGTGGTCAACCCCGACGCGGCCCGCAACATGTCAGAAGGAGCCATTGTGGATGGCCTGGGTACGGCGATGTTCGGCAAGTTGACCTTCACCAATGGCGTGCCGGACCAAAGCAACTTTGACCGCTACCGGATGATCCGCATGAGTGAGGCTCCCAAGGAAATTGAGGTGCATTTTGTAAAGAACGACATTGATCCTACTGGTATGGGCGAGCCGGCCTATCCGCCCGTATTCGGTGCCCTGGCCAATGCGCTGTACAAGGCTACTGGCAAGCGGTTCTATAACCAGCCCTTTTCCGCTTCGCTGGTGGGATAATTCCTTTCAGGATAGTTCCGGTAGTACTACTTTCAGCCGATTTGCGGGCGCACTTCCAGGCGGTACCCCACGCCGTGGACGGAAGCAATGCGCAGGGTTGGGTCATTTTGCAGGAGTTTGCGCAGGCGCGACACAAATACATCCACGCTGCGGCCTACGATAATCCCTTCGTCTTCCCAAACCGCTTTGAGGATAAAGTCACGTTCCAGCAGTTGGTTAGGGTGGATAGCAAAGAGCCGCAGCAGTTTGGTCTCGCGGTACGTAAGGCTCTGCGACTGACCCGCTACGGTGATAGATTGGTCGGCCGGAAAGAAGAGCGTCTGACCAAATTGCAGCCTTTCTTTTTCTCCTTCCGGCTCTTCTGCACTTACCTCCAAAGGTACTTTTAAAGCCGCGGCCCGGTACCACACCAACCCACCCAGACCAGCCAGCAAAAAACCCAAAGCCCCCGCCCACCACAGATCTCCCGACGAAGCCGCTGCCAGGGGGCTCTCGAAAGTCACCTGCAGCGTATGGCAGCCCTCCCGCTGCACACGACCGTTGCACGCTACGCCCTCAGGGGTATTCAGGTCAAAATAGCTATATCCCAATTGTACTACCCCTTTGTCGCAATCCAGTACCGCGACGGTATAGGGTGTATCAATTTTGTGCCCTTGCAAAGACTCCTGCAATACCACAGGAATCTGGTCGTAGGCAAAAGATTTTTCCAGCCGGATGGCAAAGGTGTTGGCGCTAAGTTGCTGTACGGGCGCAATGCGGGAGGTAGAGTCACCCTGCCCGCGCAGCAGCGTGTGGGCCGTGCGGCGCAGGGCCAGGTTTACGTGTTGCGCAAAGGCGTCCCCCTCAGCTTCTTTTTTAGTAGAAACCGACTGGACAAATTGCGTAAACAGCAATCCTACCAGCAGCAGCCCAATACCTATACCTGGTTTACTCATACTCAAAGATACGCAAAACGTTTTGCCGCTTTGCAAAGGCGGAGTTTTTCAGCACTAAACTTCACTAGATGCACAAAGCTTGAATTTAGCATATATGTGAATGTATTTCATAATTATTCACTTAGCAGCCGCCTTTGCGAGGGGCACGTTTATAAATCAATTTACTATCTCGTTCTACATAGTCGCCCGCTACGATTGGATATGAATACTTTGGCGCGTGCGATACGCTATGACTTCTTATAATTATTTTGTCGTTGACTTTCAGGCTCCGTAATTGCTCAAATTCATTGTTAACGTTCAAAAAATTCTTGTCAGACTTTTCTGACCCAAAAGCAAGAATATAATCGTCACCATTAATCCTGACCATCACTCCGAAACCTAATCGTGAGCCTGTCGGAAGAGAAAGAGAGGTTACAACAGCTTCCATATTGGTAAAAGCACTAATATGCTCCCTTATTTTAGCTTCACCGGCATACACTTTTTTACCTTCGGGAGACGCTTCCCATTCTTTGAACTTTATACCATCGGGGGTAGCCTCCCATCTTTCCCTTCCGGCTTTCACTTCAGCAGCTGAGAGGGGCTTTGAGGTTGGCTTTTTAGAAGCATCATTTTTAGTTTCACGATTAGCAAATACCAGTCCGCTTACCACAATCAGCGGTAAGATCAGCGCATAAAGGATTGTTTTCATATTGATTTGTTTCATTTCTAATTAGGTTCGATGTCTAAGTGACGTCCTACAATGACCGCTACCTACGGATAGCTCAGCAGCCATCTCCTTTCATCCCCGGAATAGGAAACCAGTGATAGAGCGTATAGCCAGCTAGTGTGAATACCCAATGCGTCTGATCTGTATCCTGCCCGATAGGCTCAATGATCAGTACATCCCCTCTTTTAGCTCCCATCAATAGCTTTCCGACTTCCACCTCATCTACGGCTTTACCGTTCTCAGAAGAAGCCTGACTGATAATCACATCGCCCCGTTTTACATACACCTGAAACGGAATTTTTGTGGCATTCACATTCGCTGAATTTCCCTCTACCATAGTCAGCACGCCGCGTGCGTCGAGCAGCATGGAAGAGGTAGTCAAGGGCATGTTATTCAGCATGACCTGGTTTTGGGCACTATTCCAGACTTCCTTCCTGATAAAGCTACTCTGAGCCAAGGTAAGGATACCCACCATCAGCAGGATACCTGCCAGTTTTCTACTAGTTGATTGATTTTTCATTGGATCAGGATTTCGTTGTGAGGAAGTGCGTATTGGTCGTTCAGGGTGAGGAGTACCAAACGGTCGCCTTTTTTACATTTGGGCAATACACTCTGGATGGCAATACTGGTCAAATCAGCGTTGGAAAACAACGTCAGGGTATTGGTCTGCCCGTCGCGAATCGCCAGTTTGAAGGGGATAATACCCGTTGGCTTACTGGCCGATGGCGACAGATCTACGGTTTGTACCGTAAGCTCGCCAGTGGCCGTTGTGGACAGAATACATTTTCCGGTCGGGCTGTACTCATTTACCACCATGCTTTTGTTCAGAAAAGCGGCGGTGCAGTGCTGAAACGAGTCCTGGGCGAAGCTCAGACCAGGCAGCAAACTACACATACCAAGGAAAAGAAATCGGGTTCGTTTTTTCATGGGTGTTTTCGTTTAGAATAAAAGATTACCCAAAGCTACCCGCTCCTTTTCCCAAGTTAAATAATTCGCAGTAAAAGAATGTAAAGGAAATGTAAAAGTTGGTAATTATAACGCAGACAGCGTTTTGAACGCTGTCTGCGTTAGGACCACCGAAGGTTCTTTTCAGTATCCGGTTACCGAAATAGAGCTGAATCTGGTAGATATTTTCAGATAAGTTGCCCGGTACCATCCCTGCAAATTTAAAGCTGGATTTTAAATTTGCAGGGATGATGCCAGTCGTTCTGCCCTCCTACTCCGACCGCAACGACTTCACCGGATTCATCAAAGCGGCTTTGATGGACTGAAACGACACCGTAAACAAGGCAATGCCCACTGCCAGTACGCCGGCTACCACAAACACCCATGCTTCCAGATCAATCTTGTAAGCAAACTCTGCCAGCCATTGGCTCATGGCGTACCAGGCTACCGGAGAACCGATCAGGATGGCGATGAGTACCAGTTTGAGGAAATCACGCGACAACAGGCTCACGATGCTCGTCACGGAGGCACCCAGTACTTTACGGATGCCAATTTCTTTGGTGCGCTGCTGAATCACGTAAATCGCCAGGCCTAGCAGCCCCATGCAGGCGATGAAAATAGCCAGAAGCGAAAACACTCCAAAAATTCGCTCGGATACCTGTTCGGACTGGTATAGTTTATTCCAGTCAGATTCCAGATAGGAGTAGTGAAAGGGCTGATCGGGCAGGTACTGCTTCCAGAGCGTTTCGGTTCGGGCCACAACGGCCTGCGGGTCCTGATCCTTGATACGCAGTACAATCTGATTGTTCTGACGCCGAAACAGGCGATCGTGCAGGATAAATAACGGATTGATTTTTTGGTGCAGCGACGCGATATGGAAATTTTTGACCACCCCTACGACGGTGAAAGTCACTTCCCCCTCATTCCCGAACACATCGGGACTCTTTACCTGCTGGCCGATCGGGTTGGTCAGGCCCAGTTCCTGCACGGCTTCCTCGTTTAGTACTACCGACAGGGAATCGTCGAAATCCCGGGAAAACGACCGTCCGGCCAGCAGAGTCATGCCCATGGCCGAAAGGTAGTCGTCATCGGCAATCATGCCCCGGCCCGTGACCGTCTCGGTTTCGGTAGGCCGGCGAAAAATAATGCCAAAGAAATTCTGTGCGTCCGGCGTGGAACTGGTCCCGCCTACCCGCTCTACCCCCGGCTGAGGGCTTCTTTGAACGTCATTGTTTTATCGTCCAGAAAACCCGCGCCCTGAATCGTAACTACGGCTTCTTTGGTAAAGCCCAGTTCCTTGTTCTGAATGTAGTGCAGCTGACTGAATACCACCAGAGTGCAGACAATCAACACAACAGAAATAGCAAACTGAAACACCACCAGCCCGTTGCGTAGCAGGTGCCCCTGCCGGGTGGAGGAGAACCGCCCTTTCAACACCTTGATGGGCTCAAAAGAGGATAGCACGCCCGCCGGGTAGCTACCCGCCAACAGACCGATAGTAATCGCCAAAACCAGGAGAACCGGCAACCGCCAGCCGACCAGAAAAGCCAGGGACAGTTGCTTGCCCGACAGGTCATTGAAAGAGGACAACAGCCCCGCCACTAGCAGCATGGCTACCAAAAAACTAAACAAACTCAACAGGACAGACTCCGACAGAAACTGCGCCGCCAGCTGACCTTTGGTAGAGCCAAGCGATTTGCGAATACCCACTTCCCGCGCCCTCTCCGACGAGCGGGCCGTAGCCAGGTTCATGAAATTAATGACGGCAATTAACAAGACAAAGCCAGCGATGATCGAAAAAACGGTGACTAAGGTTTGGCTGCCATTGGTGCCAAGCTCGGCTTCGAGATCAGAGTTGAGGTGAATACTTTGCAGCGGTTGCAGGAAGTAAAAATAGCCGTTGCCCGCCTTGACATACTCCTGGTAGGATACGCCAAAATTGCGCTGTACCGGCCCGGCGGCGTACTTCTCTACCAGCGCCGGAAACTGCGCCTGTACCGTTTCTGGTTTTACATTGGGTTTGAGGAGCAGATAGGTACTGGCGGAAAAACCGATAAAGTTTTCTGGCTGGGCGGCATCCGGCGGGCCTACTGTTGACATCAGGAAATCAAACGCAAAGTGGGTGTTTGCAGGCAGGTCTTCGCAGACACCCGTTACTTCCAGTTTGGGCCCCTGTACTACTTCTATCACTTTGCCGATAGGATTGGCCTGCCCAAACAGACGGGTGGCCGTGCGGCTGGTAAGCACCACCGTATTGGGGCGGTTGAGTACCTGGTCTGAATTGCCCCGAAGCAGAGGTACCTGAAATACATTGAAAAACGTAGAGTCAGCGGCCAGGACGTTGCGCTCCTCAAAAACCCGCCCATCGTATTTCATCACCGTAGCGGCATTGCCATTGAACTGAAACAACCGCACCGCTTCTTCCACCCCCGGCAGGTCGCGTTTGACTACCGACGAATATGACTGCGGAATAATGGCATACCGGGCAATACGGCCCGGATAGCGGCGTTCCAGCGCCATGCGATAAATCCGCTCACCCGCGGGCCATTGCTTGTCGTAGCTCTTCTCGTCTACCACGTACATCACAATCAGGATACAACACGCCATGCCAATAGACAGCCCGATGATGTTGATGGCGGTGTTCGTTTTGCTTTTGAGCAGGCTCCGCCAGGCGATTTTGAGGTAGTTGGTTAGCATGACTGTTTTAATTATATTTGAACAAAATGAAACCTGTATGGCAACCGAATACAAAGATCTCATCGAAGAGTATCATTCAGAGGATATTATGAGTGTCAATCATTCTAAATTAATTCATCGGTTGAGTGTAGCCTTAGATCGATATGAGGACCGTTATGACATTCTGCCTGAACTTGAACTCGAACTAGCAACTGGAAAATGTAAGCCTGACGTTTCTATATTTACTAATCTGAATGTCGATTGGCTTAACGATGTGATCTTTTACAGCCATCCACCAATCACTGCGGTTGAGATTCTGTCACCCCGGCAGGCACTCACCGAGCTGACAGACAAAGCCTACAAGCAATATTTTCCAGCGGGCGTAAAATCGGTATGGCTCATTATACCTGTACTTCAGAACGTTTATATTCTACTCCCGGACGGCTCTAAGCAAATATTTGCTGATGGGATGCTCCATGATTCTGTCACAGGCTTTGAACTTGATTTATCGTATCTATTTAAGTAAAGCTATTCACTCTACAGACTCTTTTGATAACGCAGACAGCGTTCAAAACGCTGTCTGCGTTGAGCTATTCACTCCGACCGCAAACTCTTCACCGGGTTTACCAGCGCGGCCTTAATACTCTGGTAACTCACCGTGAACAAAGCGATTCCAATAGCCAGCAGGCCAGCCACTACAAACACCCCTACTTCCAGATCAATCTTGTAAGCAAATCCTTCCAGCCATTGGCTCATAGCGTACCAGGCTATGGGTGAGGCAATCAGGATAGCGATGAGAACCAGTTTCAGAAAGTCGGTGGAAAGGAGCGTTACCACGCTCGTTACGGAGGCACCCAGTACCTTGCGTACCCCTATCTCCTTCTTACGCTGCTCGGCCGTGAAGGTGGCCAGGCCAAAGAGTCCCAGGCAGGCTACAAAAATGGTAAGTCCGGCAAATATCCCCAGGATCTGAGCGGTTCGCTGCTCGGCCCGATACGTGGCATTGAAATCCTCTTCCAGAAAGGAATACTCCATCGGAGCCTCGACGGCAAAGCTTTTCCACTGCTGTTCTACCGTAGCCAGCAGACCCTGTATATCCTTTGTTTTCACTTTCAGAATCACTTGTCCGGAATTATCACCCAGGGTCATCAGCAGGGGTGAAATGCGCTCGTGCAGCGATTTGAAGTGAAAATCTTCTACCACGCCAATCACATGGTAGGTGGCAAGACGGCCTTCGTTATCAGGCCGGCTGATGGTATGCCCCAGCGCATCGTTGCCCCAGCCAAAGGCTTTGGCGGCAGTTTCGTTCAGGATAATGCCCGTAGAATCGGTGCCAAAATCGCGGGAAAAATTTCGCCCGGCGGCCATCTTCATGCCCAGGGTAGGCAGGTAGTTTTCGTCCACATCGTAGCGGAGGGTTTTGACAAACTGTGAGGTATTGTCGTCTGCGTACACCATAAAATTGTTGTTGTAGGAAGGCCCCGCCGGAAGGTAGCCCGAAAGACTGGCATTGACCACCCGTGCATCCTGCATGAGCTGACGACGAAACAGATCTTCATTTTTGCCCAGCCGCCAGGTTTCCTCTACCACCAGCACCTGCTCTTTGTCATAACCCAGTTTGGTGTTCTGAATGTATTTCAACTGCTGGTATACGACCGTCGTGCCGACGATCAATATGAACGAGATGCAGAATTGCACAATGACCAGTACCCCACGCAGGCCTACCCCCGCCCGGCCCCCACCCGGATTGGCACCGCCTTTGAGTACCGATAGCGGCCGGAACGACGACAGAAAAAAGGCCGGATAGCTCCCCGCCAATACACCCACCACGAGTCCCAGCAGGACGAGTCCGGCCCATACTTCGGCAGAAGCAAGTATGCCTAATGTTATTTCCTTGCCGGCCAGTAGGTTGAAGTAAGGCAGTGCGAGAACCACAATTCCCAACGCCAACCCCAAAGCCAAAGCCGTGAGCAGGATAGACTCGACCAGAAACTGCCCAACCAGCGCACTTTGCACCGAACCCATTACCTTCCGGATACCTACCTCCCGAGCCCGTTTGGAAGCGCCCGCCGTGCTGAGGTTCATAAAATTGATGCAGGCAATCAACAGCATAAACAAGGCAATGGCCCCAAACAGGTACACGTAGCGGATATCGCCATGGGTACTCAGGTCAAAGGCAAAGTCAGAGTGCAGGTGAATATCCGTCAGGGGTTGGAGGTAGAGGCCAATGTCGTTGCCCTTCTGCCGAAACTGCGCCAGGGTCATACCAAAGGCCTGTTCCAGCTGCGGTGCCATATATTTCTCCACGATCTGCGGCAGTTTGGCTTCGAGCTGCCGGTGGTCGTATCCCTCGGGTAGTACCAGATACGTATAAAACTCTGACCGCATCCACGAATCGTCCCTGGATTCATCCAGACCCGCCATAGACAGCAGAAAGTCCATGTGAAAGTGGGAGTTTGCCGGGATATTTTTCATAACCCCCGTTACCTCGTAGCTTTGGTTTTCGGGTTTAAGGGTAAGTACCTTCCCGACCGGATCGGCGTTTCCAAAATATTTCTCAGCCGTTGCTTGCGAAATGACCATGGTGTTGGGGCGTAACAGAGCCGTTTTGGGGTCACCTGCCAGCAGGGGCAGCGTGAACACCTGAAAGAAATTAGAATCCGCAAAAGCTACGGCCGTCTCTTTAAACGTCTCATCGCCATACTGCACCAGTGGCGCGCCCGCCCGGCGAAGGCGGGTGGCTTCCTGTACTTCGGGGTACTCGCGCAGCAGGGTTTGGGCGGTGGGGGGCATCACGGTAGATTCATTGATATTTCCGCCGTTCATCGCTCCTTTGAAGTATACCCGCACCATGCGATCGGCTTTTTCGTGAAAGCGGTCGTAGCTGAGTTCGTCTAGTACATACAAGCCAATCAGCAGGCAGGAAGCCAGTCCGATGGACAGCCCGGCAATATTGATGGCTGAGAAGGCTTTGTTTCGGAGTAAGTTTCGGTAAGCGATTTTTATGTAGTTTCTGATCATGGCTTATTTTTAGTTAAAAGGTCTATTGATTAAGGGTTAATGGTGAAGCGGTAAAAGGTGAAGCGGTCAATGGATAAAGGTCAATGAGATGAATCATTCACCTTTTGACCGCGCGGCGGTGGCCCTTAGCCTTTAACCCATTCACCCTTTACCCCAAATTTACTCACTCCGCAGCGACTTCACCGGGTTCATCAGCGCCGCTTTGATGGATTGAAAACTCACCGTCAGCAGCGCGATGGCTACCGCCAGGGTACCTACGCCGGCAAAGTACCACCACTCGATTTCTATTTTGTAGACGTACTCCTGCAACCATTGATTGGCAAAGTACCAGGCAAACGGAGTAGCGATCAATAGGGCAATCAAAACAAGCTTCACGAAGTCGCTGGAAAGTAACACTACCACATCGGCGATACTGGCTCCCAACACTTTTCTCACCCCGATTTCCCTGGTCCGGTTTTCGGCAGTATAGGCCGCCAGGGCGAACAAGCCCAGGCAGCCAATAAAAAGGGCAAGTGCCGTCAGAGTACCCACCACAGCCCCCGTTTTGGCTTCGGAGCGGTACAGCCGGGCGAAGGTCTCATCCAGAAAATCGTACTCGAAAGGAGCCTCCGGTAGGGTCTCACTCCATAGATCAGCCACTTTTTCTACCGTCTGCTTTGTGGTGCCGGGGCGAAGCCGCACCGCCATGTAGGAGCCCCAGGTTTGGTAGGTCTTCGAAGACTCGTGGAAAAGCGCCATGGGCTCGATGGCCGTACGAACCGAGGCTTCGTTAAAATCACGCATGACTCCGATCACCTGAAAACGCTGATTCCCGTTGCCCGGATACCGGAGCCATTTCCCAATAGGGTTTTCCCAGCCAATGGTTTTTACTGCTGTCTCGTTCAGAATAACCGAGGCCGAATCACTCAATGATGCGGATCGAAAGTTTCTTCCAGCCAGAATTTCAACACCGAGGGTAGGTACAAAATCAGCATCAGTCAGAAAAGAGCCGATGGGTACACTTTGAACAACCGGATGCCTGTCGTTGCCCTGTTCGGGTTCGTAGTAATCGCCGAAACTTCCCAGCGAAGGCAGAAAGGTGGAATGCGTGGCATCTATGACCTCAGGCAATTTGATTAGTTGTTGTCGAAAAGCATCCCGCGCGGAAGGCGAAGAAAAGTGGCGGGCATTTTCAATCACTAGTACATGCTCGCGGTTGAGGCCGGGAGATTGCTTTCTGGCAAATTCAAGCTGTTGATAGATGACAAATGACCCCACCATCAACACAATAGAAACCACAAACTGAAATACTACCAGCCCACTCCTGACCGACAGCAGCTCTCTGTTCTCTTGAACTTAGTGACACTATTACTGAATGAGAAGCGATTTTATATCAACCATGCCAAAAAATACTGTAACTTCGCGAATTTTTGGAGTTGGACGCTGAGATTTTGACAGGAATCAGATCTCGTTCTGAAACGTTCATTTCTGGGGTTTCTTTTTGGGCTTGTAGAGTTTTCGTACCCCCTCTGGTCGTTGTTTGAAATAATTTCTTGAAAATGTTGGTCCAAAAAATGAAGCAAAAAAATATTTTAATAATGATGAAGTTTATATTGAAAAATACTTTAATAATCCAAGGCATATAGAAGTTCAAATTCTTTCTGATAAAAAAAAAATAATTCATCTTGGAGAAAGAGATTGTTCCGTTCAGAGAAGATATCAAAAATTAATTGAAGAATCTCCTAGTCCTATTTTAAGTGCCGAGGTAAGAAAAGATCTTTTATCCAAAACCGTAAAAATGGTTGAAAAAATTGGGTATGAAGGAGCTGGAACAGTTGAATTTATATATGACGATGGAAATTTTTATTTTTTAGAAATGAATACCAGAATTCAAGTAGAGCATCCTGTTTCAGAAGTTGTAACTGGCATTGATATTGTAAAAGAACAAATTAGCATAGCAGCAAAAGGATATACCACCTTAAATCAGATTGATATTATTTCAAGAGGTCATGCTATAGAATGTAGAATTAATGCTGAAGATCCTGATAAAAACTTTCAGCCAAGCCCTGGGACAATTAGTGTTTGTCATCAACCTTCTGGATTTAGAACTAGAATTGATGGAGCAATATTTCAAGGATGCAAAATTTCACCCTATTATGACAGTTTAATTTGTAAGTTAATTTGCCATGGTAGAAATAGAATTGAAGCAATTCAAAGAACACTTAGATCTTTAGATGAATT
>CATMVR010000095.1 GCA_950075905.1 uncultured Persicitalea sp.
GAAATAAATAGCTTTTCACTAATATCACGTACATGAAGTCCCCTGACAAGCCAGTCCAGAATCTCATTTTCACGCAACGTAAGTTCTGCCGAACGGGTGACTGACTGAATCTGTATATCGTTGGAGCCCTGCCGAAGCAGTTCTAAAGCTTTTGTAGCTATGAGTGGAGACAGCGGTGCGCCTCCTTCCAGAACATCCGTTATGGCATTAATGATTTTGTGGATTTTTTCATCTTTCAGCATATAACCCGACGCCCCGGCTTTTATAGCTTCAAACAGTTTCATGTCATCATCAAAAACTGTAAGAATTAAAATCTTCACTTGGGGATATTTTTCTTTCAAAAGGCGAGTGGTTGCTATACCATCCATATGAGGCATCTCTATGTCCATTAGAAAGACTTCCGGTAATTCATAGAAAGGTAGCTTCTTGAACAAATCTTTCCCGTTCGAAGCCGTCAGGATTAGTTCAACGTCATCGCTCAACAGGAGTTTTTCGTGTAGATCGCGGGCAATAAGTGGATTATCTTCAAGCAACCCAACTTTGATTTTTGACATGATCGTTTGAAAAATTTGAACGAATTGGAAAACACACCCTGTGTTCGATCACAAATGAATAGTAAGAAGTTTATTAATGAAATACGTCAAATGACGTATTTGATCGTGAAACAGGTAATTCTGCCTGAATTTCAGTGCCGTTATTCGATGATGTTATCTTTAATTTTCCAGCGTACTCTTCTACCCTTTTTTTAAGACTTATCATTCCTAAACCCGAAGGAGAGGTGTCGGGTTGAAAGCCTTTTCCGTTGTCACAAATTTGAATAGTCAAGCCATCGGAATCCAGAGCTATGAATACAGAAATATCGGTACAATCAGCATGTTTGATGGCATTGTTAACGCCTTCCTGAATGAAACGACAAACGGAAGTAGCTAATTGGGGAGGCAATATGGTTTGCGTATCGCCGTATGCTGTGAATTTGATAGCTGGGTTTTCGAGGTCCTCACTGATTCGGGTAAGATATCCTCTGACTCGGTCAGTCAACTGACCGTAAGGGATCTCCGGTTGGTGCAGAACCCACAGGGTTTCCCTTAGCTGTTGCACAGTTTCCCGGGTAAATTCACGGAGATCGTTAAGTTGAGATTCAAGTCCCTTGTTTTTAAGGGCCATCAGATCGAGCCTCGAAATAATGTGGGTCAATTGAGATCCTACACTGTCGTGGAGATCCCGGGCAATTTGCTCTCTTTGCTCTTGCAAAAGCGCTTCCATATTCATCGTTTTACCGGAGTGGGTTCGGTAAATACTCTGAAACGGGGTTAAATATGGATCTGTATAAAAGTCTGCCATAGAAAAATCCTGAACGTGTATGGTACATAAGTTTCTGCCTGTATAGGGTCATAGTCCCAGCTTTGTATCTCAAAAAATCATTCATTGTATTTCATACCAGTCATCGGTGCCGCTATCATCCTGATAGTCGTCCGGGTCGGCATACAGATCATCCACTACGGCATTGAGAGTATCTGGCTCACCATTCTGAAAATGGTTTTCATCACTTTCTATTCCTGAGGAATGTCCGTCAATATTCAAAATAAATTTTTGGTAGAACATTTCATTACGATACAAAAGAGGCATGTCGCCAGAAAAGCGTTCATAATATAGGGAAGCACTCTCCCAGTCATCTTGCAATACCGCCACGGTAAACTCGGGAAACCGTGTTAATCCACCGGTATTGTATACAAAATCAAACAAGGCTTCTTGTTGCCTCGGCGAAAGTTGTTCCCACTGGATTTCGGCTTCCGTCAGACCATATAATTCTTTGCATTGAAACAGTTGCTCCCGGGTGCGTTCTTCGTAGGTGGGTACAAGTACTTGCTCGTACAACGCTTGTTGCTGCTCTTCGGTAATGAAAATCCCACCATGTTCTGCAACCCAGGTAGCGGCTTCGGTTCCTGATTTCTGGGCTGCACCAATAAGCTTTCCGATTACCTCATAGTCAACCCCTACGGCCGATAAGTCGTTAAAAATCTCCTGGGGACTACGATGTGACAGATCATAGCCTGGACCAATGGTGACACCCGAGTTGCCACCCGGAAAATGTGGCACCAGGCTATGCCCCCGGTGATCTATTTCTTGTTCGTAGGTAAATGAATATCTGGTCATTGAATGGTCTTGAATCAGCTAATCACTACTTTCAGAATAAAGGTGTGGGAAATTAAAATACTAAGAAGGTATTTTTTATCAAGTGGTTGTAAAATTGTAATACTACTATCGCTCCCAATCTCAGAATGAAGGTATCTCTGTAAAGGTCGGGCCTTTCCTGATGCCCTATCAATACCCCTAAAGGGGGATGTGCCTGAGTTTTTTTTGCCGTACTTTTAAGTAAAAAATCTATATGCATCTACGTTTGGTTTTGATAATTTTTCTCCTGGGGATTGTGAATCCTACTCATGCCCAAATGTCGGTGCCGGATAGCCTATATAAGGAGTTCAAGAGGGTCAAAGTTCTATCTAAGTCACCTCAGCGCGACAGTCTGATGGTATCACTGCTATTTGAATTGGTTCAACATATGCATCCCATTATCGGGATTGCCTGGAACGACTCCCTTCGGATATATGCGATTCAACATAAAAATCGACACGGTACCCTCTTGCATCATTTGACTATTGGCGATTCTTTAAATCTTCGGGGACACTATGAGGAAGGTACCAAGATGCTTTTGACTACTACACAGAATCTGGAACGATATGGATACTGGGGGCATGCTGCTTTTGGCTATCTGCGGATTGGTGCGACAGAAGCTTATCTACATCAATCTAACTCACTAAAAATTGACCCATTGTCGTATTATAAAAGAGCGCTGGCATTAGCGAGCAAATCAGGCCTAGATGACATAATAGTACAGGTAATGGGGTATATAGCTGATTATTATTTACAAAAAAAGGAATATAAAAAGGTTATAGAAAACCAGTTGAATGCTCAGCGTATAATCTTAAATAAAAGTAATTCCCGGGCTTTCAAGCATTACTGGAGCATAATGTATACGCTAGGTACAGCTTATCTTGAACTGGGCGAAGAGGCGAAGGCACGGAAATACCTCAATAAATCTTTACTCCTTTTACAAAGCCCCGGTAAGAAACCCTACTTAAAGTATACAGTGCATAATAGTTTGGCCAAAAATCTCTTTGAGAAAGGCAAGTACACGGAATCTTTATCCGAAATCAAGCTAGCCGAAAAGTCCCTTGATGAATGGAATTTTCAACAAAAATTATCCGATGCAGACCGATATAGGGCCAATTTATATGATTTATCTTATAAGGCTTATAAAATAATGGGGGACTCTGTACTTGCTCTTGTTTATTTAGAAAAAGCCATTGCCCAAAAAGATGTAAACCTTAGAAATGAAATTGATAAGAACTATCTGGAACTATTTGAAAAGTACAAAGCTGAGGAGAACAAAGCCAAAATAAAGGAATTGGAAAATCAATCTTTGCAGGAGTCTAACCGGAGGAGAATACAAGTGAATGTATTTCTGATGGTAATCTCCACGCTTCTGTTAGGTATAGTGGTGTCGAGTTACAGGGCTCGTAAAATGGAAAAAGAAAAGAACAGAATACGTTTAAAACTCCTGCAAACAGAAAAAGAGATCGCCAGCCTGCTGATTCAATCGCAGGAAACCGAACGGCAGCGTATCGCCGCCGATCTGCACGATGAGCTGGGCGGTACCCTGGCCACCCTGCGACGCCAGCTGGACGATGCCCGACGGCAGCTGCATGACCCACGTGATCACAAGTTGTTTGACCGTCTTGAACCATTGGTTCAGCAAAGTGCTACCGACTTGCGTCGCATCTCGCACAACCTGATGCCACCCGAATTTGCCCGATTGGGTCTAACGGGAGCCATCGAGCAGTTGGTGGCCACTATTCCACCTCAGCCTACCCACTTTGAGTATGTGCTATCGGGTGAGCCCTGGCCCCTTCCCCACGACATTGAACTCAACCTATTTCGGATTATTTCGGAACTCGTACAGAATATTCTGAAACACGCACAGGCTACCCGAACTACCGTAGAGCTGCTTTACTATCCGGACCGTCTGGTCCTACTGGTTGAAGACAACGGCAAAGGATTGCCGACTGAAAAAAACAAGCATAATAATGAGGGGATTGGATTAAAAAACAGTAGATTGAGGGCAGAATACGTGGGTGCTACCATCCGTTTGGAAAGTGAAGCTGGTGGAACATGTGTCATTCTGGAACTACCCTACACCCAATCTCCATCATGAAGCCCGTATCCAGCCTACTATTTCCATGCAGAATCCTGCTAGTTGATGATCACCATATGTTCAACGATGGTATCAGGTCATTGCTGGGAGAGCTGCCGGAGTTTCAGGTATGTTGCCAGGTTTACCGCGAACCCGATGTGTTGCCGGCTATACAAACCCATCAGCCTCATTTAATTTTACTGGATATCAACCTGAGAGGTAGCAACGGCATTGACTTAGGTAAGAAAATTATCCAGGAGTTTCCGGCCGTCTGGGTAGTTATGCTCACCATGTACAATCAGCCCAAGCTGCTTGAAGAAACCCGGAGGGCGGGGATTCATGGGTACATCCTGAAAGATAACACCACCCACGATCTGCTGCGGGGGCTACGAGTGGTTATGCAGGGGAAGACTTATTACGATGAACGGGTAGTGCCTCTTACAAACTTACCGGAAGCCCCCTTTGGTGATGACTTTGCCCGCCGCCTGAATCTGACGTTTCGCGAGGTGGAGATTATCCGGCTCGTTCGGGAAGGGCTCACGACCGAAGAGATTGCCGAGCGGCTATATATAAGTGCCTTCACTGTCAAAACGCATCGAAAAAACATTCATTTCAAACTGGGCATTTCCAAAGTGACCGAGTTGATTCAGTTTGCCAATCAAAATGGATTATAAGGCCTTGTACCAGCAGCGGTAGGAGGGGGCAGCACAGCCTGCCAAAGCGGCCAAAAATCAGGATTCAATAAAATACGTCATATGACGTATTTCGGAAGATTTCCAACTTCTTTAACATTGCAGAGGCATTCATCACCAACTTCGAAGCCTCTATGTTAGCCCTTAGTACCTCAGAAAGTATGGTTCAGGCCGGGCAGATTGCCCGTCAGATTGCCCGCGAGTACCGGCATATGTCGTATTCACCCGCCCACCTGCTTCTGGGGTTACTTCATAATGATATTGGCTTGGGTGGCCGGCTTGTCAGTTGGGGAGTAGATATTCAGTTTATTCGTGATTGGGCGTACTATCGGGTGGAGAAGCACCCAAAGTCAGCCAGGGCTACTGAGGAGCCTGCGGAGGATTCTAAGGTTCAGGCTTGCCTGGAAGTAGCGGATGTTATCCGTATGAAGCTGGGAGAATCTGAAATTACTCCCTTTGCAGTTTTGGTCGCTGTGTGTCGTCCGGAGGTAGGCTTTACCAGCAATGAGCTGAAGACGTTTCCGCTCACTGAGCAATTTCTGCTAACCAGGTTGCTGGAAGAAGAAAAGCAGAGCGATTTAGAAACGCCACCTGAAGACGCCTTGCAGGAACAGGAGCAAACTCTTGGCAGAAACAATGAGAGTACGGGATCCGATAAGGCATTATCCCGCTTCTGTATCAATAAAATTCACCTGGCCAAAGTGGGAAAACTTGATCCTATTGTGGGCAGGGAGCGAGAAACCCGCATGATGGTTGAGACTTTGGGGCGCCGTACCAAGCCGAATGTGATCATAGTGGGTGAACCGGGGGTAGGAAAAACTGCTTTGGTAGAAGGATTGGCCCAGCTGATCGTGCAGGGAGATGTACCGGGGCACTTACAAAATGCCGCTTTATTTCAATTGGACCTTGGGGCGCTGGTAGCAGGGGCCTCTTATAAGGGTGAAGTAGAAGATCGGCTAAAAAATATCATCCGGGAAATCAAGGGTCTACCAAGGTGTCTGCTGTTTATCGACGAAATGCATGCTCTGATGGATCCCGCGGGAGGGCTAACCGGGCTGGTGAATTTGCTGAAACCCGAATTGGCCCGGGGAGAATTGACGGTTATAGGAGCTACCACTCTTGACGAGTACCGCAAGTACCTGGAACGGGACGAGGCTTTCAGCCGTCGCTTCGAAGTGCTTAAAGTAGACGAGCCCGACGATCGGCGTGCCCTGCGGATGGTAGAAAAAGTGATTCCTCATTTTGAAAAGCATCACGGACTATCCGTAGATATGGAAGCGGTAAGGGAGGCCGTACTCCTGGCGAGGCGATATATCAAGGACCGCCGATTGCCCGATGCTGCCCTTGATTTAATAGACCGTACTATGGCAGCCCGTAAGCTTATGAATGAAACTACTTCCCTCGAAATCAATAAGCTGGACGCAGACCTGACCCTACTGAAGCAAATGGGAGCGGATGGCCTGGCAGACGAGCTCATCTGGTTTGAACACCAACTACACGATCGCCTCAGCCCGGTGCTGCTCGGACAATTGGATGAGGTAGCCCGGATTCAGGAAACGGCGACTCCAACGGAGGTTTTTGGCCAATTAGAAAAAATCATGGAGGGAGTAAGGTATGCGAGCCAGAAAATCAGGGATAACGTAGACAAAACTGATGTAGCTGCCGTAGTAGCCTACAAAACCGGTATTCCGCTTGGTAAGATACAAGCCAACGAGCAGGAGAAACTATTACAACTGGAAGACCATCTCCGCAAGCGGGTGGTAGGGCAGGATACAGCCATTGAAATTATCGCCAATGCCATTCGCCAAAATAGGTCAGGTGTAGGAGAAACCGGAAAACCAGCTTCTTTTTTTCTGCTGGGACCCACCGGAACCGGTAAAACTGAGCTGGCAAAAGCCGTTGCCGAGCTGCTTTTTAATGACGAAAAAGCGCTGATTCGATTCGATATGTCTGAGTACGCCGAGGAGCATACCGTATCTCTGCTAAAAGGCTCCCCACCGGGTTATGTCGGCTACGAAGAAGGTGGCCTGCTTGTGACCCGTATTCGTCAGCAACCCTTTGCCGTGGTACTCTTCGATGAGGTAGAAAAAGCGCATCCCAAGGTATATGACATTTTTTTGCAGATACTGGATGAAGGTCGTTTGCATGATACCCTGGACCGGGAGGGAGATTTTACCAACGCTATCCTACTTTTTACTTCCAATTTGGGCTCACAGTTTATTGTCCGGGAGTTCAATGAGGGTAAGGTGCCTTCCCAGACAGATATTATTCAAAGTATGGAAGGATACTTTCGCCCTGAGTTTCTGGGCCGCCTGACCGGCGTCACCCCCTTTCGGCCCATTACCGAAGATACCATCCGGCGAATCTTTAACTACCAAATGCGTCCATTGCATAAAAGTCTGGAAAAATTGGGAATTGAATTGAGAATAGAGGAGGAAGCCGAAAAAGCATTGGCATTGGAAGGCTATAATCCACAGTTTGGAGCACGTCCCGTTCGGGCCGTAATCAGCAATCGTATACGGCAACCGTTATCACGGATGATCATATCGGGGGAGTTGCAAAAGGGAGACTCCATCCTGCTCAGTCATAATGAATCCGGAGGGCTGGTTTGGAGAAAAAATCTTGACAAGGAGCACTCCGAAGCGTTGTCTGCAACCTGATGTTGACAATAGTCAGATTTACACTGCTCAATTATCGATCAGGTTCAATTTAGCTTATTTATAGAATTCTAATCTATCCAAAAATTCAATGATACTATGGCAGGCCAATTTGATTTCATCCGTCCCGGGGGCAATGTAGATCCCAATGCAAATAAAGGCTACGAGAAAATAGAGGCGCTCCCGCCATCCCGTACTCTCTACGTAGCGCCTTTTAATAATATGCCTGATAAGCAAAAAGCTAACGGGCTGGAAACTATGGAGAGCGTATTCGAGTACTTCAAGCCCGAGGTAGAGGTAGAGTTCCAGAATGAAGAAGGCGCTCCGGTATTCGAAACGATACAATTTGGGAAAATGAAGGATTTTGACCCCCAGGGAATGACCGAGCAAAGCCCTTTTCTGAAAGAAGTGGCCGGCAAAGAATACAACTATGATCGGTTTTATAAGAACCTGAAAAATAATCGTCAGTTGCAGAAGGCCCTGAGCGATCCTGCTAGCCGGGCGGCCTACCTGAATGCCATTCAGCGCATGATTGACGAGCTGAAAGAAAGCCTGTAAACCAAGTTTCTGCCCCCAAATAATGATTACTCCGAAAACCTGAAAACCTATGGCAATACCTAAACAACAGGAAGAGGCAAAAATATATAACGAAGCCCCCTACAAAGAACACACCCCGATAGCACCTGAGGCGGGAGTTAGTACCGCTCCTACGCTTGACCAAAGCCTTGAAGCATTGAAATCGCTGGGGGGATTCAAGTTTATTGAAACTACCCTGGAGGGAGTCAAAGACCTGAACCCGCAACGGGCCGGGGCTAAGGCGAGCTACCTCTCCGACGAAGACTCCGAGGAGGAACGACGTGCCCTGCTGAGCCGCCTTGAACTTTGGGCTGGATTGCTCACTGACAACGCTACCGTGGAAGGTATGCAAAGCAAGGCCCGGCAGGGACAGGAGTCTTATGAGCGGCTACTACGGGAAAACCAGTCCCGCATCCTGAATGAGTCCAGAGAACTGGAACAGGCCTACCAGGGCCTGGCCACCTTTATGCTGAATACCGAGCAACGCTCTATACCAAAGCTGACAATTGTCAATGCCTCCCTGGATCAGGTAGCCGATATCAAGGATGGCGAAGTACTGGGCCTGATTGACGAAGAATTACACAACCACTACCAGGTATATGATCTGAGTGAGAATTATTCCCTCATGGTAGTACCTGGTTATCTGGGTAAGAATACCGTAGTAGATGCCTACGCTCGGGTAGCCCACAAGCACAAGGTGATGATGCTCACGGACTACGAGGATTACACTGATGCCAAGTCTGCTATTGCGGATTTTGAAAAAAATAAACTAGCCGATGCCAGTCCCCACAAAGCCAATTTGCTAATGGCTTGCAATTGGTTGGTTGGGCGTAAGGCGCATAGTGAGTTGGGTGAAGAAGCGCCCATGTACGTTCCTCCCTCTACGGCATTGGCCGGTAGGATGCACTCGGTGTTAATGTCTCAGCCCGTGGCTGGCGCTACCTATGGCATGTTGGTGGGGGCAGAAGGAACCCGTTTCCAGATTGATCGCAATCAGGCGGGCGACATGAATCGCCTGGGGCTGATCCCGATGCTGGCCGCATACGGGAAGGTACAGGCTTTTTCTGACCGGACCATGTTCAACGGCGATAACGTGGGTATGCAAACTTACTCGGTGGTAAGAGTCTTTGACTGGATCAATAAAGTCCTGATTGATTTCCTGGATAGGTTTGCCTTCCAGAACTACGACTACGACACCGACGACAACCTCCGAAAGCAGATTTCCAAGTTTCTGAACAGCATCACCGGGTCCAAAAAGCTGATCAAGGATTATACCGTAAAGGACATCAGACGGGACCCGAACGACATTAAAAATATCATTCTTGACATTTCCATCACCCCCCACTTCTCGGCTCGGAGCTTTCTGGTAAGCTTGTCCGGGATGGACGGTGGCGATGACTGGCAAACTACCATTGAGTAAGCAAAAACTTCTTATTTTAAACTTTAAATCTTGTAAACCATGGCTTTTGAAGCAACTGTATCTATTGATGGTGGCACCGCCCGTAAACTCCACCGCTGTTCGTATTCCGTATCCCAAAACGCCGACTACGTCACCGGCAAAACTACCTCCGAAGTCTTTGCTGGCAACGTAAGCCTGGTTGTGGAAGGAATCAAAGGGTCTGAATTCTGGAAACTGGCTATTCATCCCACCAAGCGGAGTAAGGGGAAGGTGGTTTTTAAGGATCCCGAAGACACCGAAAAAGATTTCAAGGTACTTGAATTTGAAGATGGGGCTGTTGTCGGATACAGCGAATCTATGGACGCCGGCACCTCAGGTACCATGACGGAGAACGTCACGATTTCCTGCAAAAAACTGATTGTGGATGGCGTGTCTTTTGAGAAGAAGTGGTAGCGTGTACAACCCTTCCTTTTGGCCTGTGGTTGTGAGTAGCACTGCCACTGGCCCTCACGAATCAAACCTGAAATCAAATGGATCCTTTGCAGTTGAAACTTCAATATGATAAGCTAGCTTACCGACAGTTGATTATCGCTGAGGGTATTAAAGATCTGGAAGCCATTCAGCGAGACCTCCAGAGTGATGCCGGGCAGAGTATGTTTTGGGGTAATGTTGCCGTAATGGCCCAGATAGCCATCATCCCACTTAATGTGATCATTAACGCTGCTGAGGCAAAAGCGGCGGTTACAGCTTATCAAATTGCCGTTAAGAGTATTTATTCACAGTTTGGAGAAAGTGGTTCTCGCACTAGTAAGGGTGCCAAAACAATCATCAATGTAATAAGAGAGGTAGCTGTAAGTGAACTTAAAGCACAAGGTCTTACAAATTACATACCCGGTGTAAATATAGTGGCAGGGCTAGCTCAAGACTCATTTGCGCTATGGGAGGTTGCGGCTGAGGTTAGTGAAAATTCAAATGAACTTAGGCGTTTGAGCCATAGCATGAATAAGAACATTGAAAAAGCAAAACGGGAGCTCTTAAAGCTGGGGGTTGATAGGTCCCAAATTCATGATCAAATGACGTATGTCAACCGGATTAGCTAAAAACAATTGGCCTTACAACCGGCTCCCTCCAGTCAGCACTCTCTATGGATGACCTTCCTAAAATAGAAGCCTCCGGTACCCTAGAAAGCTTCATCCCCGTTTGGGGATCGGGCAAAGATGCTATTCATCACTTCCAAAATGGAAACATGGCCGCGGGAGCGCTCTATGCGGGGCTGGCGGTATCAGATCTGTTTCTGGTGAATGCCTTGGGAAAAGTGGCGATTCGGGCTGGTGGGATGGCGATTAAGTCTTTTGCAAGAAAAGAAAGCATCAATTTGATGGTAAAGGGTTCCGGTGGAACCCTGAAAAATTTTGCGTCCCATG
>CATMVR010000096.1 GCA_950075905.1 uncultured Persicitalea sp.
TCCCCGCAGGACATTGACCTGCTGATCTGCGCTACCACTACTCCCGACTTCATTTTTCCCTGTACTGCCAACCTGATCTGTGATAAGGTTGGCATCCGAAACGTAGGAAGTTTTGACATTCAGGCAGCTTGTTCGGGCTTTTTGTATGCGCTGACCCTGGGCTCCCAGTTTATCGAAACCGGTAAATACCGCAAGGTAATTGTGGTAGGAGCAGATAAGATGTCGGCGATTACTGACTACACCGACCGGACCACCTGTATTCTGTTTGGCGACGGCGCGGGTGCCGTACTGCTGGAAGCCAACGACGAAGGCTACGGCCTTCGGGATTCCATCATCCGATCCGACGGATCGGGCCAACCCTACCTGAATCAGAAGGCCGGTGGTAGCCGCTATCCGCCTACCCACGAAACCATCGACAACCGCCAGCACTATGTCTATCAGGATGGACGGCAGGTCTTTAAGTTTGCGGTCAAAAGCATGGCGGATGTATCAGCTGAAATTATGGAACGAAACAGCCTGACGGGTGAGGACGTAGCGTGGCTGGTACCGCACCAGGCCAACAAACGAATCATCGAGGCCACCGCCAACCGCATGGGCGTTGGAATGGACAAGGTCATGCTCAATATCCATAAGTACGGCAACACCACCGCCGCTACCATACCGCTATGCCTGTGGGACTACGAATCTCAACTCAATAAAGGCGACAACCTCATTCTCGCCGCCTTCGGAGGCGGTTTTACCTGGGGGTCAGCCTACGTAAAATGGGCGTACCAGCCCATTGACCGCACATAAATCAGCTTCATTACCTAATATAGTATATTTCAAAACCAGTAGATTGACACATGGCATCAACATCAGACATTCGCAATGGGTTAGTGATTGAATATAACAATGATCTGTTTCAGATTATCGAGTTTCAGCACGTGAAGCCAGGCAAGGGCAATGCGTTTGTCCGCACTAAAATGAGGAGTCTGACTTCGGGAAAAGTACTGGACAATACCTTTAACTCTGGAGCCAGTATTACTCCCGTGCGCGTAGAGCGTCAGAAATTTCAATTTCTTTACAAGGATGAAGTTGGGTTCAACTTCATGAATACCGAGTCTTTTGACCAGATTCTGCTTGATGAAAAAATAATATCGGGCGCCGACCTGATGAAGGAAGGACAGGAAGTAGAGATTCTGATCAATACCGAAAACGAAGCCCCTCTTACCTGCGAGCTCCCTGCCTTTGTGGAGCTGGAGGTTACCTACGCAGAGCCTGGTATCCGGGGCGATACGGCCAACTCTCCCAAAAAATCAGTAGAAGTAGAAACGGGCGCTTCCATTATGGTTCCACTTTTTATTGAGCAGGGTGATGTACTCAAAATCGACACCCGTACCTACGACTACGTAGAACGGGTAAAATCGTGACTATTTCAGGCAAGGATACAAGGCGGCTACATGCCTAGCGGAGTTTCCTGACCTTTTTAATACTCTGCTTACGCGGGGACAGGCCGAATGGCCTTCTGTTAATTGTTTCTTGTTCCTCAGAACTAATACCTCTCACTCATGGAAAGCAAAGAAATCCAAAATCTCATTGACTTTATTGCTCAGTCTGGACTGGACGAAGTAAATATCGAAACATCCGAACTGAAGATCAAAGTAAAACGCTACGGTACTGCCCCGGCTGCACCAGCGCCGGTGTCAGCGCCCGCTCCTGCCGCCCTGCCTGCCGCCGCACCATCTCCGGCGCCCGCTCCCGAAGCTGCCCCTTCACCCTCTGCTACTGAAACTAAGTACATCACCATCAAATCTCCTATGATCGGGACGTTTTACCGCGCTTCCAGCCCGGAAGCCCCCGCGGTGGTAAATGTAGGCGACGAGGTAAAGCCCGGCAAAGTAGTATGCATCATCGAAGCCATGAAGCTATTCAACGAAATTGAATCAGAAGTATCGGGACGGATCGTGAAGGTGCTTGTTGAGAACGCTACTCCCGTGGAGTTCGATCAACCGCTCTTCCTGGTTGATCCTGTTTGATTCCCTGAAAAAACCTAACAGGAGCCTGGAAATATTCCCGGTTCAGATCGTTTCAAGCAATCAAGGTAGACCCTATGTTTAAAAAAATACTCATTGCCAACCGAGGCGAAATAGCCTTGCGGATTATCCGGACGTGCCGCGAAATGGGCATCAAAACCGTAGCCGTATACTCAACGGCCGACCGCGACAGCCTGCACGTTCGCTTCGCCGACGAAGCCGTGTGCATTGGCCCACCAGCGAGCCGGCTGTCCTATCTAAATATTCAGCATATCATTTCCGCCGCCGAAGTTACCGGCGCCGACGCCATACACCCCGGATACGGATTTCTGTCGGAGAACTCTGAGTTCTCCCAGATCTGTGCCGACTATGGCATCAAGTTCATTGGAGCCACCGCCGAGCAAATCAACGGCATGGGCGACAAGGCCACGGCCAAGGCTACCATGCGGGCGGCCAACGTGCCGGTCATTCCGGGTTCGGAAGGCCTACTGGACTCGATTGAACAGGGTAAAAAGCTAGCCGAAGGCATTGGCTACCCCGTCATTCTGAAAGCTACCGCCGGAGGCGGGGGCCGCGGTATGCGTATCGTAAACAAACCCGATGAATTTGAGAAAGCCTGGAACGACGCCCGGCAGGAGTCAGGCGCGGCTTTCGGCAACGACGGCCTGTATCTGGAAAAGTTTGTAGAAGAACCCCGCCACGTAGAGATTCAGATCATTGGCGACCAGTACGGCAAGGTATGCCATTTGTCTGAGCGCGACTGCTCCATTCAACGCCGCCACCAGAAGCTGATCGAAGAAACCCCCTCTCCCATCATTACGCCCGAACTACGGGAGAAAATGGGTGAAGCCGCTATTCAGGGAGCGCAGGCCATTGGTTACGAGGGAGCCGGTACGGTGGAGTTTCTGGTAGATAAGCACGGCAATTTCTTTTTCATGGAGATGAACACCCGGATTCAGGTAGAGCATCCGATTACCGAGGAGGTAACGGACTTTGACTTGATTAAGGAGCAGATTAAAGTAGCGGCAGGCGAGCCTATCTCAGGCCGCAATTACCATCCCAAGCTATTTTCGATGGAGTGCCGTATCAACGCCGAAGACCCGGCCAATGGCTTCCGACCCAGCCCGGGTAAGATTACAAATCTGCACTTTCCGGGTGGACACGGAGTGCGAATAGACAGCCACGTTTACAGCGGGTATACCATTCCCCCCAACTATGACTCCATGATTGCAAAACTCATCGTGAGCGGGCAGTCACGCGCCGAGGTAATTACGAGGATGAAGCGCGCTTTGCAGGAGTTTGTGATCGAAGGCATCAAAACCACCATTCCTTTTCACATCAAAATGATGGATGATGCTGGTTTCCGCTCAGGTAATTTCACGACTAAGTACCTGGAAGGATTCGATTTCAGCGATTTGTAATCCGAGTTAAATAAAGCAAAACAGCCGGCTTCCACAAGGGGCCGGCTGTTTTGCTTTATTAGTCTTCTGTGTAGCGCTGCGTTCAGGCTACTGCGGCTGATGTATTCTCTTCTTCCAGCAAAGCTGTCTCTACTTCCAGCGATTGCAGCTGCATGTTGCCAAACTGAGTGACCATGGCCACATCGGCAGCATCGCGCCCAAAACCAAGCACAATCCGGTAGCCGTGGGTATGCTCCTGCACCGAGTCGAAGGTATACCACTGATCGCCCAGGTAAGCTTCCACCCAAGCGTGCAGATCAGTTATTTTCAATTTATCCAGGTACCCTACCGTCATCCGGGCCGGAATGTTGAGGCTCCGGCAGAGAGCAATGACCAGGTGAGTAAAATCCCGGCACACTCCGGTACGGTTATGGGTGAGATCGAGCGCTGTGGTACTGGCATTCGTAACGCCGTACTGATAGTTGATATTCTGGTGTACCCAGCTACGAATAGCTTCCACCTGCTCGTAGCCCGGCGTAAGGTTGCCCACTATCTGTGAGGCAAGCTGATGGATCTCCCAAAGGTCTGACTGGCAGTACCGGCTGGGCAGTACATACAGCATGGTTTCGTCGGGCAACTGCTCAATAGGCACAAAGGGAGGGAGTGGATTGGGCAACGGGGGCGTTTCCATTACATCTGCTTCAACGTGCGAAGTAATTTTTACGTCACCCGCTGGCAGCGTTGCCCGCTGGCATGCGTTTCCGTAGCTATCCGTAAATTCGGTAAAATGTACCGATGGCTCAATTTCGAACCCCTCCTTATAAATAGCCTGCCTTTCTTCGCGCCGGGGACGCAGCATCATGGACACGGGCGTTGGATAGTTAATCTGGTACGTAAAAACGCACTTGCCTTTCATTTTCATAGACAGATAGTTTATTCTTTATGGGGGTGATGTCAAATCTGAATCAGGCTCGCGCCTGGTGATCTAACAAACTTATAGTCGCTTAAATTCAGAGGTATACACTTATAAAAACCATACCTAAATGGCTAAGAAAGAGTATCCATCCAAAAAGTAGGCCCCAAAATACCATCAGATAGGGGAATAGTGCTTTAAAGTTGTCGTTAATACAGAAAGGACAACTTTAAACAGTCATGAAAAGAATAAAATCGGGTTTTTCGCTTCTCATTATCCTGGCGTTGTCGCTGGGAGTATCGAGCTGTATATATTCATCCCGTCCGGCGCGTTACGGCTACTACGACTACCGGTACCTCCACCCACGACCACCCCGGGTAATTGTGGTAAGGCCAGCCCCCCGGATAGTGTACCGGCATTACCCACCGCGTTACGAAAAGCGTAACAATGCCCGGCGCAGCTACCAGCCCCGTTCAAACCGTACCTACCGGGGCAATGGCAACCGCAACCGGTCGTATGGGCCCAGGTAATCAAACTTCCCAAACGCGCAGGCAAGCCGTAAAACATACTGACTCAGGGGCGTTCTATTTTTCGTACCGAAATAGGTAGTGAAAGTGAAGGCGGGCACACCATACCCGCATCAATATCGGGGTTGTTGCGCCCTATGTCGGCATCGGGAAGGGACGTATTGATGGTGATAAATGACGTAAAGCCCCGGCGATCGGCATCGCTGTTTTTTGCCTCCTCAGACTTGACAGCATTGGTAAACTGGTAAGTATCCAGCCGGTGAAACCAGATTTGATACGTACCCGTAGTAAGGCTGTCGAACAGGTAGGTACCACCGGAGTGCGTGGTTGTTGTTTTAATAACGTGCCCCTGGTCATCCAGTAGGTCTACTTGTACCCCGTCCAGGGGTAGCTCACCATTGTCAACATCCTGTATCCCGTCACTGTCAGAGTCGAACCACACCAGGTTGCCGATGCTCCCATAAGGTTGCACGCAGGACATCCTAACCGTATCTGTGACCGCGCAGCCCCGGTTAGTAGCCGTCAGCGTCAGTAACTCCCCCTGCGGAATTTCCTTCACACGATTCCCGTCCAGCACACCGGCACTTGCCCGCACTGAGCTCGCGTGCAGCGTGTCGAATATCACCGTATATGTAAGCCCGTCTGGTGCGCAAGTGTTGCTGAGAATGGTCAAAACTGGCTTTGGTACGCGCACTACCCTCACTTCCACTCTGGCACTGCTGCTGCACAATGAAACCGTATCGCGCGCTTCTGCGTAATAAAAGCCAGCCTGCGGAGGCGTAAAACCCCCGCCAATGGCGAGCAGGTTGCCGCCTGACGGCGCATCATACCAATAGATATTGCCCGTTACCGCAGGGTCGGTGATGGTCGCTGTAAGCAGCGGCGGAACCTCGCCTTCGCAGTAGGCAGTATCTGCCGTAGCCACCCAGGGCGACCCGATCGGCGGGCAGGGACAGCCCGGAGACGCAACCGTCGCCACATCCATACAGCCGAATGGAGAGGTGGCCAGCAGGGTAATCGATTGCCGGATGGGGATGCCCGTAATCAGGCCGGGCATTACTTTTACACCAGGCGTATTGTCGAAGGTAGTAGTAAGCACCGCGCCCGCTGGAACTGAGTAGCGGATCGAGTACGACTTGGCATCCGGAGCACAGTCGGCGGCCAGAACCCGGATGGTGGGCCGGGGGTAAATTGTCACCCGTACGCTTGTGGTGTCAAAGCAACCCGTACCTGTTTGCCAGCGTATCCAGTACCGTCTGTTGGTAGGCTGAGATAGTACCGTAGTAGTTAACTGATTTTTATTCAGAAAGGCATCGGAAGCCGACCCATAGAACCGGGGAAAGCCAAAAGCCGCCGTGGTACCGGCGCTATCAGCAACCATGATGGATTTTAGATCCAGAGTTCCGGGCTGGCACAAAGGCTCGGGCTGCAACGCATATACTTGTGGCTGGGGATGCACAGTTAGCCTAACGGCTACCCGTACTGGACTGTAACAGGTATCTGTACCCGTAATCAAGAGAGCCGCTGCGTAGTAGGTACCACCGCCGGCAGGTACGAATTGCTCAGCCCCAACGGCCAGCAACCTGCCTCCTACAGGGGCGTCATACCAGCCCACCGTATGCCCAGAGGGAACACTTACCGCCAGAAAAGGAAAAGGTTGTCCGGCGCAGCTGCTTTTGTCGCCCAGGCTTACCGGGGGCAGCAGCACCGGACAGTCGCAGTTGGGAGCCGTGATGTTTAGCGTAGTAGAGCATCCGTTGAGGCTTGCCGTTACAAGGGCGTTGGTCCCGGCCCCAATGCCGGTTATCACACCAGGCAAAACTACCCCAGCCGTAGTCTGTACACTAGCCTGAGCCGGTAGGGGGCGCAGATATACAGAATAAAACAGGCGATCGGGCGAGCAGACGATACTATCGATCAGGATTTCGGGCTTGGCCAGGATGGTGAGCTCTACCGCTGTACTATCTGTGCAGGTCAGATTTCCTGCCTGTACAGACGCCACCACTGTGTAGCGATAGCTTCCGGGTTCGGCGGGGAGTTGCGTAAGTACCGAGTCAATAGCGCCCTCAATCAGCAATGGTGCTGAGGTACCGTTGCCCGTATCCTGGTACCACTGGTAAGCGGCCTTTCCTCCACTTAGGTTAGAGGTAGCTACCGCATTGAAAGTCTCCCCATAGCATACTTCCTGCGGGGAGATGGGCGCCAGTGTTGGGCAAGCTACAAAGCCGGCATCAAGCGTGTGGTTGACATACCCCAGCGGCCCGGTTTTGAGCGTAATGTAGGGCATTCCTGCCGGCAGGTCGCCGACTGCGGCCGTCAGGCTATCCGGAAAAATATCTGAATCATTTAGGGCGGGGGCATTGCCCTGCCCGGTCTGGCTACGGGTAATCAGATAGCTTTTACCGTCTAACGCCAGCGTACCGCCAGCAAACTGTCCACCCCCAAACACCAGTTTATACTCTGTATTTTCGGTAATGCCGGTCGTGGCGTTGAAATAGTACTCTCCTGACTGGTTGGTGTTGGTTTCCTGCATCAACCTGCCGTCTGAGGCCCGGTACAAGGCCACGCGCACTCCGGGCAGCGGCGGCTCGTTGGCATCCTGAATACCATCCTGGTCCTGATCCAGCCATACCCGGTTACCTACCTCAATATAGCTGACGTTATCGCACACAAACTCAATATCACCCAAGCCAGACGACTTGAAAAAAGAAGAGCGCTGAATGCCTCCCGGTACCTGTGTATCGGGCGTTTCGATAGACTGATATAGTACGTACGCCTTATTTAACTGGCCCGTCGTGTTATCCAGGTAGCGGATTCCCCCTGACCACCAGATGTCTCGGCCGCCAGTATGGGTGCTGTCATCGCCCGGATCCAGTGGGTTTACCGAAGAGTTTAGCGGGTCCATGGTAGCTACAACCACCTCCCCCGAGCCGGGCCGGATAGCCATTCCGCCAATTACGATTTCAGAATGGTTGGGGCTGGTACTTCCCGTATAATACCAGTTGTCGTTGTAAAATTCGCCGAAGCCCGGCCCTTGATAATTGTTGGGGCTACTTCCGGTAATAGGCCCAGCCTTGGCATTGTTTTCCAACACAAAAGCCCCGCCTACGGCACTCACCCGCAGGATATCTCCTCCCACGAAGTTTTGCCCGTTACTGCTGCCGTCTGGTGATGTTTCGATGTCGCCCCCCATCTGAAGCGAGGTTCGGTCACCCAGGCTAAGTACCATGGAGCCGTCTATATCAAACTCGATATCGGCTATGAAGGGGGCAGGGTGGGCATCGCCCTTTCTGTTGACCTCAAAGTCATCGCTCCACGTAAACCAGCCATTGGTAGCCGGGTCGATCGGGTCCTGAAACGGACTTCCTTTCGGATAAGTCAACGGAAACCGGAAAATAGGAGAAAACGCATCCGAACTGCTTCCCAGGGCCGGGTCAAACTGATAGATGGTTGCGGCGAGTTCGCTACGGTTTCCCGAAATACTGCCATCGCACACCACACCCACGTAAATTTTTCCCTCCCGGATTTTGGTACCCCAGGGCCGCATCTCCCCTCCCCCGCATTTCGGGTCAGGTATAGCATACGACTGTACATTCGCCGTGGTAGGTTTGGTAGTGCCATCTGCGTTATAAGCACTAATATCGATAGAATATAGCTTTTTGTCTTTGAGATTGACAAACCAGAGCATGTTGCCATCCTCCGAGATTTCCAGATCACCCATACCTACCTTGCCTATCAGGTAAAAGGCCAGCGAGTCCCGGTTGGCCAGCAGATCGTTGCTGTTAAGATCGGAAGTCAGCTGCCGGTTGGCAATAGTTCCTACATCGATGCCCAGCGCCGATACGTCGATAAATGGCCGCGTGGCCGAGGTGTCGCTCCGGGTCATGTCTGATACGTAGATTCCCCCCAGGCCCAACGGCCCCAGGCCCGTATGCCGGCGCAAAACCGCGGATGTGAACAGCCGTCGCGTGTACTTATTGTACGCAGTTCCCCAGAGCGTGCCCACCTGGCCAGCCAGAGCGAGGTGGGTAACCGAGGCGTTCCCCGGGCGCTCTGGTACCCCCCGGTTTGAATTTGGAAACGCCACCAGAGCATCCAGCCCAGCCGGACTGGATGAAGGATCGGCCGTCGGGGTGAGCGGATCACCGCGTACCCAGCAGGGTATTACAACCAGAGGGTTTGCCTGGCAAAAGTCGTTCAGGTTGTTTACACCTATGTTGACGTGGCAATCGGGAGCCGCAACAAACTGTACCGTCGAGCGATTATCCTCACCAAAAGGCGTGGTGGTTCCGCCCGCCAGATAGGTCGGTATGCTACTGAACTCGACCCGAAGCGGGTACTTGCTGGCGGGCACATTGAGGTTGTAGTGCCCGTATATATCCGTAAAGGCAGAATATACCGAGCCATCCGTTGCGTAGGCTTTTACCACAATGCCACGTACGCCATTTGTTTCTTTGGAGTCCATCCGGCCATTCCCGTTATAATCGTTGAATACAATTCCCCCCAGGTGCTGGCAGGATATTGGCTCACACGGAAAAGGGAGCGTATAGCTAGCCTGGGTTTCGCCGCACTCTGGGTGCCCTACAAAGAAGGTCCTAACGGTGCCGGAACTTCCGTCAGCCGCTACTTCGAAAGCCAGCACCGTGGGTTGAGAGGGGGTAACCAGGTCGGCGCTGGTACCTACCGACGCCTTGATGTATTTGGTTTGCGTACCCACGCTCACGCCAATGCTGTCACCGCCGCCCGTCCAGCTAACCTGCACGCTGATGGTGGCTTTGGATCCTTGGTTGGGATAGCAGCCCGATACCTGCACGGTATCTATCAAAACTTTTCCGCAGGGGCCTATTGTAGCGGTTTTAATCTCACTGCAGCCCTGGCTCTGCACCTGAATGGAATAAATGCCGGGTTTAAGATTGGTAAGCAGGTAAGGAAAATTTCGCTCGGCTAAACCTGTATCAAAGTTATGGCGCACCGATAGTACCCTGACCTTTGCGCCATTGGGCAGATTGGAGATCGCCAGGCTACCATCGCTTTCCAGCGCATCCGTAGCGTTTGTTACCGTAACCTCCGACCCGCAGGCGCCGGGTGCTGCCATACCAGCGCCCTTGTTGTGCAGGCTTTGCGGAAGGTGAGTACCTGGATACAAACTACTGACCTGGCTATTCTGCCCGAAAAAAGGCAAACCGTAGTGTGGGAGTGGGTGCACAGACGCAAAGATTGTCAGCGAGACGCCCGTTGCTATCAGTGAATAAAGAATGATTTTAACAGGGAAGCGTGTGCATTGAAATTTGTAGAGGTTTTTCATGTGTGCTACGTGGCAAGAGGAGAGAAGGAATAAAAGCCAGCTCATCCATTAGCAAACAGAATGCCACTTTGTAGCAGTTACCTACTATTTCAAAAATTTTATTGAAAATAGGAGCAGAAAGGTGCGCTAATCGCAAAAAGCGGTAACCTCACGGGGAGGAGCAAGGCTTATAGGTACACGATACGGCAAATGAGCCTTGGCGCTCCGCGATCTCCTGACGGCATTCCGGCCAAAATTCCTTATTTTTGGTGCACGTCGAAATTTTTTGCCCGTGCGGCAAATCCTACGGAAACCAGCAATGCGTAAAGACTATATAAGCGGAGAGGGCGAGGGGCTTTCCTCAACCGAAAAAGAGATAGAGCGGGCGCTGCGGCCGCTGTCGTTTGAGGATTTTACAGGACAGGACAAGATTCTGGAAAACCTCAGAATATTTGTAAAGGCTGCCCGGCAGCGGGGCGACGCCCTGGACCATGTACTACTGCACGGCCCTCCGGGCCTGGGGAAGACGACCCTGTCGCACATTGTGGCCAACGAGCTGGGAGCAAACATCAAAGTCACATCTGGCCCCGTCATGGACAAGCCCAGCGATTTGGCCGGGTTGCTCACCAATCTGCAGCCCCACGATGTGCTGTTCATTGACGAGATCCACCGTCTTAACCCCATTGTGGAAGAGTACCTGTACTCGGCCATGGAGGATTATAAAATTGACATTATGCTCGACAGCGGCCGTAACCCGCGCTCGGTGCAAAAGGTCCTC
>CATMVR010000097.1 GCA_950075905.1 uncultured Persicitalea sp.
CTAAGATGACCTCCATAGACCTCTAATTTCTGCAACCTACTTTTTACTGTGGATTTTATTTACCTTTAAACTGCCGGAATCGTGCTGAAATTGCTTTAAAGCGATTCTCCAAACACAGGAGATGAACTTTTAAAAAAATCCCATCGAAATTTTTTAATTTTTTCATGACAAAATTTTTGTCCGAAAAAAAAATCAAAAAATTTTCTGACAAACTTTCGAAAAAAATATTTTTCCAAGAAGGATTTTCATTTAAAATGATCAAAAAAAAATTGGATCAATTTTTTGTTTGATCATTTTAAATAAAAATCCTTCTTGGAATTTTTTTTTCGAAAGTGTTTCAGATTTTTTTGATTTTTTTTTCGGACAAAAATTTTGTCATGAAAAAATTAAAAATTTTCGATGGGATTTTTTTTAAAGTTCATCTCCTGTGTTTGGAGAATCGCTTTAAAGCAATTTCAGAACGATTCCGGCAGTTTAAAGGTAAATAAAATCCAGGCAAAAAAGTAGTTTGCAGAAATTAGAGGATTCATGGAGGTCTGGCCAGTCACCTTAGATCTGACTATGATGTCCAGTCCAGTGTTTTTTTTGGGTTTTCCGAAAACCTAAAAAAAATTCGCCGCCCTTCGGGCGGCGTTCCAAAATCATGGTATTTTGAAGCTAAACACACTATAAATCAATGTTTTCACCTTGCAGCCCGCCGCAGGCGCGATTTTTTTGTTGAGTTTTTAGCTTTATTATTGAAAATTTCTTTGTTTTTTTGAAGATTTTGGAAAATATTTTTGAAAATCTACCTAAAATTTTTTCGATCTGCCTAAAAGATTTTCCCCAAACCTAAAAAAAAATGAATTTTTTTATTTGAAGATTTCTGAAAAAAATGTGATTTTTTCTGAAAATCCAAATCATTATTCCTAACAGCGCTATCACTACCAGATTGGTCATATGCCTGGTAATAGTCTGGTAATCCACATAATCGCCGCTGGTGTCAAGTGCCTCTATATTGTCGTAAATGGAATTGCTTTTATCCCCGGCCAGCCCCACATTGCTCAGGTTTTCTCCCACCACCTGTATTGTCTTCTCAGACCGTAGTGTATCGTAGCGCGATTTTTTGGGGTCAAAGTAAATCCATTGAAAGTAGCGCCCCAAGGGGTAGGTACCTTTCTGTTTTGCCACGATAAAATAATCAAATGTCTTCTCTCCCCGTACCTTTTCGTAGCTACGCCGTACCGTTTGGTTCACATCCGGTGGATAAAAATCAAACGCTTTACTAGCGGGTACATCCGGAGCCGTGATGGTAGCCAGGTTGCCCTCCCCTTCAATCGTAAACAGGTAGCGAAGGCTTTCACCGGAGGATAGTAGCTTTTTGGTAAGCTCTTCGCGTAGCGCGTAGCTTCCTACGGCAATCTGATCACGCAGCGGATGCGGTGGCAGGGGTTTTATCAATACCCGCGTGGGTTTGGAATAAAACGTCCTGATTGATTTTTTTCGGTCTTCGTCGCCCGGCTGTCCGTTCAGAACCAGCATAGAAAGCCCCACTGCCGGGAAGGAGACCGTTTGCCGGGTAAATGGAAAAAACATGGCCTGGTACATCTGGTACTCTGTGTAGCGGCGACCCCGAATGCTCACTTCCCGCTGAATAATTTCCTCAATCCCTACATTCTCCTCCCAGCAGGTAGCTGGCCGAAGTTTTTTCAGAATGGATTTCAATTGGGTGTCCAGCTGGTAAAAATCCATTTCAATCGGGGCGCTTTTGGCCACATACAAAGACATACGCAAGGCAAAGCCTTCCTGAACGTATACGATGGATTTCGTGGTTCTGACTGATAAAAATACATCATCTGAGGCAGTTTCCTCCTCCGAAGCAACTATTTTCGCCTCTTCTTCTTTTTTTTCAGTAGAAACAGCCTCCTTTTCCCCTTTCCTGAATAGAAGCGTTAAACCGTCTGATTTGATTTTGGTTCCGTCTACCACTACCACAAAGGGCGGAATCTCATACTTACCCTCCTCAATAGCAAAGTACTGCTGACTTATCGTTTGTACAAGTACAGTTTTACCGCTGATTGTGCTTGTGGTGCTCGTTGCGGAGGCACTCCGTTTTTCCAGGCCCTTTAATTCCGGAAATTGAACCGACGGCCGGTTCACATTGTTTTTTACAACGACCGACAAGATAAAAGGCTGGGATAAGGTGAGATTTTGTTTTCCTGTTTCCACGCTTATTTCCGGGCTTTCCTGCTGCTGTGCAGCTACCTGAAAGAAGCTCAAAAATATGATTATGAAAACATATATTTTCATCTTTTGAATACGTTGTATTAATTGGAACGGAAGTTATATGCCATACTCTGGCGCTTTCATTCTCTTCATCCTAAACCCCAAAACTAAGTATTACTATGGCCTCAATGTTAGAGTATATTAAAATAATTCTGCAAAAGGTTAGCTTTGACCGCAGGTTATTTGAAAAAGAACTTCGCAAAGCAATTCGAATGCTAATGCCTGATGAGGTTAAACGATTGAAAGCCTGGTGCTACGAGCGATTCAGCTCCGTGCACCTCCCAGTTTTAAACAACTGCTTTACCATAGTCAATCCTACTGTGTAGGATACTTTCATATCTTTGTGTAACGAATGAAGGTCCCGGGATATCCCGGGACCTTCATTCGTTTATAAGCCAATCTACCGATCAGCCTATTATTTTTGCTTGGGTGCCGTGGTATTGGGGGTAGCCAGAGCCATTCCCAATGCCTGCTTCGCAGTTTGGTTGTCGGGGTCTACCTGCAATAGCTTTTCCCAATAGGCCTTTTCCTTCGCTTCATCCTTCACGGCCGTCTTATAGTAGTAGGCCAGATAGCTATAAGCCAATTTGAGATAGCTTTTGAAATTACTGGCACCGTCCTTTTCTGCCATTTCGGCAAATTTCTCGTAGTATGGGGCAGAAATCCCCTTGTCGATGTTTTCCTGACGATCGTACGCATTGTATAGCGAGCTGGCGCGCCAGTAGTAGGTATAGGGCCAATCGGGCTGTTTTGTACCAGCTTGAGCAAAAGCGGTATCTGCTTTCAGATACAATTCTTTCTTCTGCGTTGCCAGCGATGCGCTATCGGCCGTAGCTGAGTCTGGTACAGCTATCTGGCCAGCTCCCTGGAAATACGACAGCCCCTGCTGGAAGTAATCGTTGGTAGAGGCTTTGGTGGTATCCATGCTGATACCCTTATCGTAAGCTTGGGCAGCCTTAATGTAATCCTTGTTCTTGTAGTACAGATTGGCCATTTCCTTGAAGGTATTCGCCGACTCGGTTACGTTAGTGTCGAGTTCAGCACCCTTCACAAGGTACTCCATTCCCTTTTCCGTATATTCTCCTTCGGTAGCCATTTTATTGTAGGCACGGCCCAGGTACTTGTAATCGTCTGAGATCACTTTCTCGGGAGCTTCCTTAATAAAAGCTTCTAGGTTGGATATGGCTTTGTCCATGTCGTTGGTCTTGTAGTAAGCCCAGCCGTACATACGCTTCAGGATGGAATCATCGAGTTTTCCTTTAATGCTCTCTAGCAGTTCTAGGGAACGGCTGTACTCATCGGAGATAAAAGCAAACTGAGCCGCACGGAGTACCAATCTAGGATCGGTATTGCCACTTTTCTGAATATACATGTCATAGTTTTCGGCTGCCCGCTTGTACTGCTGGGCAAGGAAATAAAGTTCAGCCAGATCCTTGTAAGCCGGGGCATAGTCTGGATCAGCCTCAATAGCTTTTTTATAATAATCCAGCGCCTGATTGTAGCTCTTTCCACGCAGATAGATCTGCCCGATACGGTTATTAGCAACCGCATAGTTGGGTTTAGCCATCAAAGCGTACTCATACGCCGTCACGGCGGGGCCTCCCTCGTTTTTACCGGCCAGGATATCTCCTTTGACGATAAAAGCATCAGCCAGCGACCGGTCGCGCTTTACAGCTTCGTCCAGCAGGCGGATTGCCTCGGCAGGGTCGCTGTTTTTTTCGAACAGACTGTATGCCTCACCAGCACGGAAAAGTACTACTGCATCTTTGCCCCGCGTCTTCTTCTCTGCAAGAGCAATCAGTTCGTCCGCTTTGGCACGGTCACCCTTTCCAAGAGCCACGGTGGCAAGGCCTACCATATTGAGATAACTTTTGTCATCCAGCTCTAAACCCTTTTCGAAGGCTTTCTGTGCTTCGTCGAGTTGGTTGGTGCGGACATAAAAATAGCCAAGATTGTAGTAACTCTCGGGTGAGGCACTACTTTCTGCTAATTTGGTGAAAACTTCCTTTGCTTTTTGGGGACGCTCCGCGTTCAACTGATCGAAGCCCTCCTGTGCGGTTTGCGCAAACGCCATTGTGAGCGTTACCAAACTCAAAGTCAGTATTCCAATTAAGTTTTTCAATTTAGTATTCATTTCTTAACCGGGTTGAAAAAGAGATAAAAATTTGGTTTGTACTATTAAACATCTCCCAAAGATAATAAATTGCAGAGCAACCCTAAAAATTTTGTTTGGTCTGAACTTCTATGTTCCTTGGGTAGGGTATCGTCGGGACAAGTCCCATTTTCTCAATCACTAATCCGCCAACGTCACGGGCAATGTAGGTCATCAGGCCACCGCCCAAACCAGAAAACCCCTCGCGGCTTACGATATAGATAAACCGGGCCAAAGGATATTTCCCATTTCGCAGATCACGCTGAAAAGGTTGGGCGTAATCCTGAATGCCCGTTGGATTTTCCTTTTCTGACACTCCCATTACCCGTAATCCTTTTGACAACTCCCGGGTTAGGGAAGCATCTCCGTCACTGATCCAGTTTACGCCAATGAAGCCAATAGAGGAACGGTTTTTTCGAACGTGCTCAATCACTTTTTCGTTCGAGTTGGACGTATATATCGGCAACTTCGATACTTCTTTAATACCAAACCGTTCGATCATATAGTCCAGATTGCTGGAATTAGCATTGTCAAAGACAAGCGTGATAGGCCCTGACTGTTGGCTGCCTTCCAGCTGCGACCAATCTTTGATCTCTCCGGAAAAAATCCGTTCCAGTTCCCCGATAGTAATCAGGCTGTCCTGATTGGCCCGGCCGGTGATAAGGGCAATACCATCAATAGCAATTTTTTGTTCTTTCAGGCTTCCCTCCTGCTGTTTGATGATTTCCTTCTCGTCTTGGTTCAGTGCGCGACTTGTGAAGGCAATACGGGCGCTATCACGTAGCAGGGCGATAATTGCCTCCTGTTCTGGTTGAAAGGTAACATTGAAATGCGCATCCGGATAGATTCCTTCGTAGGCATGGGTAAGTGAGGATACCAACGGCCGGAACGACTCGTCGGCCGCTACGTTGATTGTACCCTGTCTGGGGTTGTCCAGATTGCCTGAGGTACACCCCCATATTCCTGCGGCACTACACATCAGAGCTATACAACTCCGATAGATCCATCTGTTTACTTTCATAGTTTCCTTTATCAATCTCGTCTAAATTCCCGTGCCCGATACCCCCGATATATTCCATAGGCGATCAGGGCAACGGCAAAAATGTAGCGGTATACGCTCCCTGTCGGCAGGAATCTAAAAGACAAGGAGGAGGTGATCAGGTAGATCCCTCCTCCTATGTATACGAGAGCCATGAACATCGAGGTAATAAAGCCTATTTCCTGATGAAATGGTCTTCTACTCATATTGGCATTACTCTAATTGGAAGCTGATCGGCAGGTTATACTTTACCCGTACCGGACGTCCCGACTGCTTACCGGGCTTCCACTTGGGCATTGTTTTCACTACCCGCATGGCTTCCTCATCGCAGCCAAATCCCAATCCTTTCAGAACTGCTACGTCCTGAATACTTCCATCCGTATTCACTACAAATGTGAGGAACACTTTACCCGACACGTTGGCACGAGAGGCCGCACTCGGATAACGGATGTTCTTACCCAGAAACTTATACATTTCCTGAATACCACCCGGGAACTCGGGATTTTGCTCCACCACAGTAAAGATTTGCTCTTCAACTTTGGCTTCTACAACTGTTCCCTTGCTGGGGGCCGCAATCTGCTCGGGAGCAATGATAATCTCCGTGGCGTTAGGGTCCCCTTCCTGAGTTTCGGCAGCCGCTACGGCTACTTCCAGTTTCTCAACGGTAGGGGGAGGCGTTTCGATGGGTACCTCCTCGTCTTTTTTCACCTCAGGTGGTAAAAACTTCACAGTTTCTACTTTGGGCTGCTCAACGGGCGGTGGCGGTGGCGGTGGTGGTTCGGCGGGGTCAATGGGGGGCGGTGGAATATTCATCAAGTCCACGTTTACCATTACCTCCTCCTGATTATCCTCCGACAAAAACTTATCGGCCAACATTGGGGCTAACATTGCTAAAATAAAAATGGTAGCACCCATCAAGGTAGCGCGGTTTATTACACCGCGGTACTCCTGCCGGAGAGGATATGCACCGTACGCCTTATTACGATCGGCAAACACTATATCATCCAGTGTTGCATTCGGGCTCATTTCTGCCATGGCGTTTGTTTTAATAAATAAATTTAAACTAGTTACAATTAATTGTCTTCTGGCCGAGGGACTACCCGGTCACCGAGAAGTTCTTTCTCCGAATCAGTAAGGAAGTCTACCATTGCATATCGCTTCGTTTTGGTGATCGCCATCTCATCCAGTATATCTACTACATTTTTGTAGGTAGATACCTCCGTTGGCTTAATTACCGTCACGAAAGGCAAGTTTCCCTCCTCATCCTTCTCAAACTGAGAGTTTACCCGGTTCTGTGCTTTGAAGATTTCCTCCCGCAGCTCCGTACCAAAGCGTACTTTTTTAAGTTTTTCTTTGGCCGTTTCATCATCCGCTGCTACTCCGTCCAACAGGAACACGTCATCGTTACGTCCCAGGAAGACTGTCAGTACCTTGGATGCTTTCAGAGGCTCTGTCTCCTGCTCTTTCTTGTCTTCCTGCTTGTCAGGGACCGTCAGGGTCATGGAGGTTGGTTTGCTAAGGGTTGTGGCCAGCATAAAGAAAGTAATCAGCAGGAAGCCCAGGTCTACCATGGGGGTCATATCCACCCGGGTAGACAATTTTTTGGCTCTTACCTTACCATCACCTTTGCCTTTACCACCACCCGATTCTACTATTTCTGCCATCTTAGTATGCTATTTAAGGGTATACCTTACAATTTTAATTACTCTTGTGATGACCAGCCTGCGGGGGGCTCTTCAGCGTCCGTGATCAGGTTGAACTTGTTAATGTTCTGAGACTGGAGGTTTGCCAAAACGTTTTTGAACGTTGGAAACTTCGACGAATTATCTCCCTTGATCGCGATGCGCAGCTGAGGGTTTGCCTGACGGGCAGCGTATACCCAATCAGCCAATTCACTCACACCAGTCGAATCTGCCGGAATGCCGGGCTGCTTTACAGTACCCATTTGTTCGGCGGGCAAATCGAGCCATCCTTTCAACTGAGCCAACGGAAACCCAAAACTAGCCTGATTAGAAAATTTCTTTTTCTGCTGGTCAGTAAAGGTCAACCCTTTGGTTTCTGCAATGTTGTTTAGCATCGCAATACGGTCAGGCTGAGCATCTACTCCAAAAAAGACTTCTCCTTCGTTTCCGATGCTGATAACCATTATATTATCATCGGGCACCTTGATGGCGGAAATAGATGAGGGAGTGTCAATCTCGGCAGCTTCCTGCGACTTGAAGGTGGCGGTCATGATAAAGAACGTCAACAGCAAAAACGCTACGTCCGTCATCGCCGTCATATCAATCGTAGGCGGATGCTTCTTAGGTCTTACTTTTCCCATTGCAATATATAAGTTTTTTTTATATTAACGAAACAATACTATTAAATATTTCCCTCTATTAATAATGAGAGGCAAAATTCTGCTGAATGCTCATACCGATTTCGTCAATGCTATAAGTAAGGTCGTCTACCTTGCTGTTGAGGTAAGCGTAAGAGATGGTCGCGATAGCGGCAGTACCGATACCCAGACCCGTATTGATAAGGGCCTCAGAGATACCCGTTGCCAGGGCTGCCGAGTCAGGTGAACCTGATGCTCCAAGAGCAGCAAAGGCCTTGATCATACCAATTACCGTTCCCAGAAGGGCGATTAGGGTGGAGGCAGAAGCCAGGGTAGCGATAATCGTGAGGTTTTTCTGGAGCATAGGCATTTCGAGAGTCGTAGCTTCTTCGATTTCCTTAGAGAGAGCAACAAGTTTCTGCTCTTTGTCCATCTCAGTATCAGTTGTTAGAAGCTTGTACTTTTCCAAGCCTGTTTTAATTACGTTACCAATAGAACCTTTTTGCTTATCGCACTCTTTAATGGCTTCATCAATTTGGTTCTTGTCAAGAAGGCTTCTCACTTTGCGAACAAACGCATCAACGTTGGAAGTACCGCTAGCTTTGCTCAATGTAATAAGACGCTCGATTGTGTACACAAGTACGATAAGGAAACAGGTCATCAGAATAGGTACAATGGGGCCTCCTTTGTAAACGATTCCATAATAATCACCAGGTTTCGGGCCTTTTTCGTGATCGCCATCGATAAAGTGATCAGGGGCGCCCAAGACAAACATGTAAATTGCAAGAGCAATCGCAAAAAGCAAAGGTATCACCCACGCAGGATTCAACACTCCACCTGTGCTTTTCTTCGGTGCTGCGGCAGCTTTGGGTGCCGGAGTAGTAGCTTTCTTTTCCATCAGACTTACTTTTAAAGGGTTAATTGAGATTTTGGTTGTGAATTAAAGAAAAATTTTGAGTAAATGCTTTTTAGTAAAATAAAATTTTGAATAGGGAAAAATGAGTGACGTACAAAAGTATGAGTTTTCCTTTTAAAATAAAGCAAGTGAATATTCAGTTTTTTTATACTTTTTTAAAAACTCAAATATAAAATATAACTATTTGAATATTTATTACCTCAAAAATCCGGGGACTGACCACACACATCACACTATTATTCAGGCACTTACAAATAAAAGATAACTTTGTGTAAAATTGCACTATAAACTATTGTCACACCACTTTTGCCCCACTCGTTTCTGAAATGAGATCGGAAAAATAGAGCCTTACTTACACAAAAGCAAATTTTATTTGGAGCCATGCCCCTAGTGCATTCTTTCCCAAAAGCTTGTCTCGGCCCGGTTTATACTGATCCCTTTCAGACAAAGTCCGGTAACACAGCCCTGACGGCTTGGGAGCAGATTAAAGATAGACACACAGGAACTCTTTCGTACCGGCCACTATTTCATTATATCTTTGCGTGGCCACAAACGGCCTCCCCACCCTTGAAGCACCTTCATCCACAGCTTCGAAAACTGGTCATCGTTTCTCAGAAGCATTCCAGGGGAATTATTTTTCGATCAAATCATTTACGAAAGACACGCGATTTTGTTGTGTGCAGTCAAAAAACTTTAATGTATTTTTTATGGAAAACTCGGTAATAATCTTTGGAGCAGGTGGCACCGGTCACCAGATTCTCGACATTTTTCAGAGAAACCAAGTAGTAATATATGGCTTTCTGGACGATAACAAGGAGTTGCACGGCACGGAGATCGACTCCGTGAGCGTACTGGGCGATACGGATGATGGCGGCTTTTTGAAGCTGATCGGAAACAAGTGCGAGGCATTTGTGGCGATCGGAGAGCGTTCCGTTCGTGAGCAGCTGGTAGAAATGCTCAACGAGCGGCGCAAAACCATGCCCGTCAATGCCATCCATGATACCGCTGTGGTATCCGAAACGGCTAGCCTGGGACATGGCAATTTTCTGGGTGCCCGGGTAATTGTTGGCTCACAAGTCAGGCTGGGGCACCATGCCCACATTCATCCCGGAGTAATCATAGAGCCATTTGCGGAGATCGGTGATTTTGTAAATATCGGCGCTGGTGCCGTACTCAACGACCGGGTAAAAGTAGAGCAAGGCACCTTCATCGGCACAGGGGCTACCATCATTTCGGGCATCAAAATTGGCAAAAATGCCCGCATCGGGGCCGGATCACTAGTGATTGCGGATGTGGCCGAGGGCACAACGGTATTTGGCAATCCGGCTCAGGTCATAAAATAATAACGTACCGCTACCGGAAGGCACTATACCTTCCGCTGCCTGCACCTGATAGTCAAGAGATTCATTCGCAATAAATTCACGGACAGTCTTTTTAATTGTGCAGAAAAGATTTTATCTTTGCAGTCCTTTTTGCGGAACGAAGTGAAAGAGCAGAACCAATATAGTATTGACATCTACGGCCTGGACAACAAGTCGTACGAATTTGACTACGAACTAGGTCCAGCATTTTTTGAGGAAATGCCGCAGGATCTGGTCCAGAAGGGTCATTTTGGGGTTCATCTGGTGCTCGATAAGTCAAGTACCATGATTCATCTTCGCTTCAAAATCCGCGGCACGGTGGAGTTGCTCTGCGATCGGTCGCTGGAGCCGTTCGACGAGCCCGTCGATACCGAAGGGGTCATCATATTGAAGTTTGGCGACCATGATGAGGAACTTACCGAAGAGATCTTCATCATCAATCGCAATACCACCCGTATAAACGTAGCGGGATATATTTTCGAATTCATCGCGCTGTCGCTGCCGATGAAAAAAATCCATCCTGACTTGCGCGAGCAGAGTTCGGAAGATACCGACGACGATACAAATGAGACGTTGGTATACAGCAGCGCGGAAGCAGCGCCCGAGAACGACGAGGAGGAGAAAAGCGAAGATAAGATGGATCCTCGCTGGGAAGCTTTGAAAAAATTAAAAAAGTAAGTACGAGCCAGCCCGGAGTATCCGGAGGCCGCTCCTGAAAATAAAATCTAACAATAACCTGAATTTTAAC
>CATMVR010000098.1 GCA_950075905.1 uncultured Persicitalea sp.
ACGGTTTTGCCGGCCCGCAGGGCTTCCAGGGCGGTGACGATGCCAGCCAGGCCGCCTCCGGAAATCACGATGTCTGAGGCTATGTGTCTGGCCATTAACGCTATTCCCTTTGTTTTTGGTGTTTTTATAGGAGAGACAATATACCGCAAGACAGGATTCTGAATTGACCTTCGAGGCCAACATGGTTGGCCTCCCCTCCTATTTATTTTAGCTTACCTGATCAGGGAATAACGCGGATAGTATGGGCGCCACGCTCCACGCTGATTTTACCCAACTGCTTGGTCAGGGAAGGCGTATCTCCCTTGGCTACAGTCCAGAATTCAATTCCTCCGGTACGGTCGCCATAATCGAGGTATTCGTACACCGCCACGGCAATGTTTGAACCATCCTTGTCAAACGCAACGCTTTGGGGCATGATACCCTGGAAAGGATAGTCAGCTACCTTGGTCAATGCACCATCAGCAAGCTTGTACAGGATCAGTGAGCTGGATGTACCGGCTCCTTCCTGCGTCCAGGGCATAGCACTTTTGCCGGAGTTAACGGCTACGACCATACTTCCATCGGGGCTAATTGCAAACGCACCGGGATTGAGGCCCACCGCGGTAGTACTGGATACTTTGTGCTCGGCAGATCCGTCCATCGTGAACTCCACCACGTGCAGTTCGCCATTGCCGGTAGCTTTGCCCATATCTCCCTTGTTGTCCATAACGTAGTAGTACTTGCCATCTTCGGAGAATTTACCCGAAGTAGGGTTGGTGCCTACTTTAAATGGCTTGCCAACCATTTCGATATTCCGGAGCTTGCCGGCTTCACGAATGATTTTGTAAAGGGCCAGTTCTTTAGTCGATTCCAGGGTTACCGCCAGGAAGTTACCGGTGGGATGCCAGCTCAGGTCGATGATCCGGTTGGTGCTATCGAGGGTAGAAGGCAGGTAAAGCGCCCGGGTGGGTTTGCCTGAATCATCTACTTCGTAAAATACGAGCTCCTTGCCGGGAACGCTCGTTGAAATCATCAGCTCATTTTTGTAGATGTCAATCGACGTAGGGTTTTTACCTACGGGAAACTGAAACTTTACTTTCGGATTGGCCAGATTGACCACATCTACCACGTACAGACGCTGTCCGTCAGGAAACTCCTTGATCGCGTCAGCGAATTCGGTTACCGTCTCGGCCGGGGCGCTACGCGTATCCAGTACGAAAGCCAGACCGCCCGTTTTGGGTACGGCCATGCTCTTGGTGTAGGTTAGCGTAGAGTTAGGCACGACGGTTTCACCTACGGTACTTCCTCCCCGAACGAGGGGAAACTTAATGGAAGTAAGTTTATCTTTAATGGTGTTGTCGCGGAGAAGTTTACCATCTATCAACGCCGACGCAGCCATATCGGCATCCGATATAGCCACCATACCTCGGGCATTAAATGAAATGGTAGGAGTTTGCGCGACTGCGGTAACAACTCCCATCGCCGCTAGTCCGGCAAACAGAACTAATTTTTTCATTCTTGGGTAAAAGGTTTTAGTGATTAATGGTACTGATTTTTTTTGGGTAACGACTCCAAAAGAAACCTTGTGACCGAAAAAACGACCACAAGGCTCCTTTTGTTATCCGCAATTTAACACAAAAAATGCTAATTTCCAAAGTTATTCGTACTTCATATCCCAACGTTCTTTCTCAATGGCGGTTCTGCCACCACTCATCCAGGAAGGCATGGGAGCGTCTTTCAGGTAGTGATCAAAGAACTGATACATTCTGATACTAAGGTCTTTCATGTTTGGCCGGCGGGTCAGATTGTGGTCTTCGTCGTTGTAAACCAGCATCCATACTGGCTTATTGAGGCGGCGAAGGGCCGTAAAAAATTCGATTCCCTGGTACCAGGGCACCGACCCGTCGGCGTCGTTATGCATCATCAGAACGGGCGTCTGCACCCGGTCGGCGTAGAATAGCGGCGAATTTTCGAGGTAGTACATGGGCTTTTCCCAGAGGGTCCCTCCTACCCGGCTTTGGGTTTTTTCGTACTGAAACATTCGGCTCATGCCCGTCCCCCAGCGAATGCCACCATAAGCACTCGTCATGTTGGCCACAATGGCTCCAGCCCCGGCCGCCCTAAACATGTTGGTTTGGGTAATGAGGTAGGCGGTTTGGTAGCCTCCCCAGCTTTGCCCCTGTATACCAATCCGGTCTTTATCCACAAAGCCCTTTTTGATTAGGTCCAGTACCCCCGACACGATGCAATCATAAGCATTCTTGCCCGGCGTTCCGCCTCCGTACACAATATCGGGCACAAATACCAGGTAGTCATTGGAGACACTATACGGAATATTGATAGTAGAGCGGCTGGGAGCGGGCGTCCGGAAGGCATTTAGGGTAGAGGCGTTTCGCTCGTAGTAGTACACCAGCATGGGGTACTTTTTGGCGGGATCAAACCCCTCGGGCTTGAATAGCAGCCCTTCGATTTTTGTGCCCTGGTTAGAAAGCCACGAAACCAACTCGGCGCTTCCCCACTTGATGCCGTTTAGCTGGTTGGTCAGGTTGGTAAGTCGCTGGGGATTTTTCCAATCGGTAACGTAGTACAGCTCGTTGGCATGGGTGTAGTTTCCTTTCTGGAATACGTACACGTTGGCATTTTTGGCTTTCATGACCGAACTGGGCAGGTAGTTGTAGGCTTCGCGGTACACAACAGCGGGCTCTTCGCCGGCCTTCCAGGTCAGCAGGCCGGTATCTTTATTGCCTTCCCAGCTACCCGCCAGCATATTGTTCCTGGTGATGTCCACAAATTGCTCATCTTCGGTGGTAGCCAGGTAGCGAAGCGCCACTTTCTCCTTACGACCGTAGCCCTTGGTCAGGTTTACCGGCTTCTCTTTCTGGGTAGGATCAATCTGCCAGATGTCGTACCGGTCATACACCAGGAAGTAGCGGTCGTTGGCCGTCCAGCCCGCAAACCCATATGCACCGGGCAGGTCGGGTGTGTCATGGTCTTCGTCCTGAAAGGCTATCGGCAGGTTTTTTGTTACTGCCAACAGGTTATTCGTATTCACATCGTACACTTTCCACAACGTATCACGCTGATCGAACCAGAAAGCATACTTTCCGGCCGGCGACAGCTCGGCCCTTCCCATCACATCTTTACCAATCATCGATTTGACCCCGGTTTGGGTGTCGATCAGGTAGTAGTCGGCGTGGCCCGGGTCCCAGGAGCTCATGCGTTGGTACGGTGCATTGGCCCGCCCCAGCAAAAAGCCGTGGTTGACTTTCTCGCTGAACTCCACATCATCCACCACCGACGTAGCAAGAGGCACCAGTTTTTTACCCGTCAGGTCGTACATAGCCAGGAAGCCATTTTCCAGGTCCTGCTTTTTCTGCTTGTCCTGCATCGGTTGCAGGCGATCGTCCTGCCAGTTCCAGATGTCAAGCCTTGCCATTTCCTCGTCGAGCAGAGAGGTATCCTTGCGGGAAGGAAGGGCCAGGGGGGCTATCCCAAAATACAGGCGGCTTCCGTCATCCGAAAACCGTGGCTTGCGAAACTCGGAGGGAGTATATGAGTCGGGCAGCTGCTTACTCCGGGTATCGGAAATCAGCGTTGCATTTTTTGCCCCAAACGTCCGGTGGTGCAGAGCAAAATGTTTTACTTCGGCCTTGGTACTATCCGGTGAGGTTAGCCACGCCACCTGATTTCCCTGCTTGTCAAGAGCAATGTTTGCCAGTATTTTCACATCTGCCCTGTTATCCAGAACTTCCAGGGGCTTGGCGAAGGAAGAAAATCCATATAGGCTTATAGCGATGGACGTGTCGCGCAGGCTTTCCTGCACAAAAACCAGGCGATTTCCCTGCTTCGAAAGTGCATACTCCGTTACGTGCTCAAAAGCCACAGAGTCATTTCCGCCCAGATTCAGCAGGCTCAGGAGTTCTCCCTTGGGCTGCTTACCCTTCTTTTTACTGGCTTTCTGAGTGGTATCTTTGGGGGCCTCGGCTGCCTTGCTAAGTACCGCCAGCCAGCGGCCCGCGTCTTCCGGCAGGGCAAACGAGAGGACATAAGCATAGAAGCGCTGTTTTCCATCAGCCAGGGAAATAACCACAAGACTGTCTTTGGGCATTTTGTCGGGCTTGGCTTTTTGCTTTTTTGCCACCCGTACCACCTCCCGCTGCGGTTTGATTTTAGCTACCAGATAGGACGCGTCAACCATAAATTTTGCCCCATACCCCCGGGGGATAATTATTTTTTGAGAAATGGACGGAGCTTCCACTACTAGCAGGCCGTCTCCTTCCTGCGGATTTACTTCGTAGGCTACCCATTTCCCGTCATGAGAAAGGCTGGTTCGCTGCACGCTTTTCCATCCATCGTAATCTTCATGGGTCAAAGATCGCTTTGTACTCTGCGCCCAGGAACCGGAAGCAAGCACTAAACAGAGCAATACTGTGCAAAAACTTTTCATAGATTCGGGTTAAATAATTGTTGAAGGGCTAAAAATAAAAAAACCTCAATAGCAGCAATTGCTATCGAGGTAAAAATCTTCTTTGTAAACAATCTTAGGCAGTAGCCAGGGAGTTTACAAATTTAGCCAGCTTAGACTTCTGGTTAGCGGCTTTATTTTTATGAATGACGTTTTTCTTGGCCAAACGATCCAACATACTGGATACAGTCTTGTATACTTCGGCTGCAACCGCAGGATCAGTAGTTGAACGTAGTTTCTTCACATACGAGCGAGTCGTCTTGTGCTGGTAGCGATTTCTCAAACGCTTTGTTTTGTTGGCACGAATTCTTTTTAAAGCTGATTTATGATTTGCCATTTGTAATGATAATGTTTTCGTTCCTGAAAAGGTCTGCAAAAGTAGGCATAATTAGCCGAATCGGCAAATATTTGTCTTTTTTTTATGTCTCCTAATGACTTTTACAATCAAACCCGTAATTTATCCGAATTGATGTACTCCGAAAGACGCATTTCAAGTTCTGACGCCGGAATGTTGCTGTACAGCTCTCCTTCCAGAGAAAGAGATATACGCCCAGTCTGCTCGGAAATGATGATGGTAGCCGCATCGGTAGCCTCGCTCATGCCCATCGCCGCCCGATGCCTAAACCCAATCGAGGAGGGGATATCGGCGCCATCGGCCACCGGCAGTATGCAGCGCGACGCTTTGATACGCCCGTCGGAAATGATGACGGCACCATCGTGCAGCGCGCTGTACTGATTAAAGAGGGAAATAAGCAGCTGCTTGGAAATGACCGCGTCGATGAGTTCTCCCGTTTGGATATACTTTTCGAGATCGTCCTTTTTTTTGATCACAATCAGCGCCCCGTTAAAATCAGAGGCAATAGATCGGCACGCATCCACAATTATTTTTAGGCTTTCGGAACGGATACCTGCCTCGTTGGTACCCAGAAAGGTATTGAATAGCCGACTGTTGGTAAAGGCGGTGGACTTCCCGATAATGAGCAAAAACCGGCGAATTTCCTGCTGAAATATGACAATAAGCGCAATAGCCCCTACGCCCATGAAATATTCCAGAATAGAAGTCAGCAGTTCAAGGCGCAGCCCTTTTACAATCAAATAAAAGACATATACAAAGAGGTATCCCAAAAAAACCCGACTGGCTATACTTCCCTTTACGAGGTAGTAAACCTGATACAGCAGGATTGAAACCAGAAATACATCCAGAATATCTGTCCAGTCAATACTTAGAAAGCCTATGCGCATACGGTAAAAATAAATTTTTGTGCCGAATTTACCATTTTACCCATTACGCGCCACAAATTCGTACAGTTTAATAGCCTCCACGGCTTCTTTTACATCGTGTACCCGCAGAATATGAGCGCCTTGGGTGAGCGCCAGGGTATTCAGAACGGTCGTACCGTTGAGTGCCTCTTCGGCCGATACGCCGAGAGTTCGCCAGATTAGCGACTTTCGGGACAAGCCAATCAAAAGGGGGGCGTCTAGCTCGTGGAAGTACTGCAGGTTGCGGAGTAGTTCGAAATTTTGAGCAACAGTTTTGGCAAAACCAAATCCCGGATCAATGAGCACATCGGCTACTCCCAGGCTTCTAAGCCGCGCCAGCTTTGTTTGCAACTCCGAAATGACATCATTGAGCAGGTGCGAGTACGTAGTGAGTTGGGTCATGGTTTGCGGGGTACCCCGCATGTGCATGAGTACATAAGGTAGTTTGAGGGCGGCCACGGTTTCAAACATGGCCTCGTCCAGATTTCCGCCCGATACATCGTTGATCATACGGGCACCACTTCGGGCGGCTTCCCGGGCTACCCCCGACCGAAAGGTATCAATCGATAGAATAGCGGTGGGAAAAGCTTTCAGGATTGCTTCTACGACGGGGAGCACCCGGTCTTTCTCTTCGCTTTCCGGAATATCCTCCGCCCCCGGGCGGGTAGAGTACCCCCCAACATCCAGGATAGCCGCACCACTTTCCAGCATTTCTCCCGCCCGTTGCAGTAGTTCTTCAGAATAGGCCCCAAAACGGCTTCCCCGGAAAAAGGAATCGGGGGTAATGTTCAAAATACCCATGACAAGGGGTGTACTTAAGTCGAGCAATTCTCCGCCCGCGTTGAGCATTTTTTTACTATCTTGCGGCACTTTCATGGTTATAAAATTCAGAAAACATCTATCCAAATCAAGTGAAATCAACCGAAGACGAATATCAGTTGATCATTCAACATTGTCGCCAACTTTTCGAAAAAAAAAATAAGGATTACGGTACGTCGTGGCGCATTTTGCGGCTTCCCTCCATCACCGACCAGATTTTTATCAAAGCGCAGCGTATCCGCACTATTCAGGTTAAAGGTAGTCAAAAAGTAGACGACGGTATTACGGATGAGTTTGTGGGTATCATCAACTACTGCCTTATGGCGCTGATTCAGATCGATCTGAAAAACGCTGCAACCGAGCCTGATCTCGACACTCTTCTTGATCAATACGACAGCAAGGTAAACGAAGTAAAAGAACTGCTGTTTAATAAAAACCACGACTACGGCGAAGCCTGGCGCGACATGCGGGTCAGCTCCATGACCGACATTATTTTGATGAAGCTACTGAGAATAAAACAGATCGAAGACAATGCGGGGGTCACGCTGGTATCTGAGGGCGTTAAGTCGGGATACCAGGACATGATCAACTACGCGGTATTCTGTCTGATAAAATCAAATGGACTCCAAACGAACTAGTACTCAAAAACCCTTTTCATGAAAATTGTTGCACAGATAGCCAAATACCTGGTTGGCGCCCTTTTTATTTTCTCGGGCCTCATCAAGCTCAATGACCCCGTAGGTACTGAAATCAAACTGGAAGAGTACTTTGAAGTATTTGCCACTGATCTTCCCGCTTTTCATGATTTTTTTATGACGCTGGTGCCGCTGGCACTTACTTTTTCGGTGGTGCTCTCTACGGCTGAGGTGGTGCTGGGAGTTGCCTTGCTGGTCAACTACAAGCCCCGTACTACCTCCTGGCTCCTGTTAATAATCATTATCTTCTTTACTTTCCTGACCTTTTATTCGGCCTACTTTAATAAGGTAACCGACTGCGGCTGTTTTGGCGATGCCATCAAGCTCAAACCCTGGACGTCCTTCGGCAAGGATATTTTCCTGCTGGTGATGATTCTGATCATTCTGTACAAGCGAAAAGAATTGAAATCGTACCCTACGGGCATGATCGTGGCCATTTCTACGGTGGCTTCGCTGGGCCTGGCTATCTACGCCATTCGGCATTTGCCTCCCATCGACCTGCTGCCCTACCGGGTAGGTGCCAGCATCCCTGATCAGATGAAACCCTCCGAACCGATGCGATACAAGTATGTCTTTACCAAAAACGGAGAAACGCAGGAATTTGAACAGTTTCCGAGCGATACCACGCTGGAATTTAAGGAGATGATTCTCCTGAACGAGAACGCCAAACCCAAGATTACCGACTACCGGGCCTGGAACGACGAGGGGGATTTTACGCAGGCTACTTTCGAAGGAAATAAACTGTTTATCATCATCAAGAATTTCCGGGATATCAACATGGCGGCCTTTCCGGAAATCAGGGAGTTGGTTAATGGTCTGAAAGGCAAAAACGTAGAGCCCATCATTCTCACTTCGGCGAGCAGTGACGAAATCGACCAGTTCAAGCGATCGCAGCAACTCAATATACCCTACTACTTTGCGGATGCTACCGTTTTGAAAACCATCTCGCGTTCCAACCCTGGCATCTGGCTGCTGCAGGGGGGCGTGGTAAAAGGCAAATGGCACTACAACGATACACCAGATGCTGAAAAAGTACTGACAAAATTGGGAATATAAGCCCGCTGGGAGGTCTATGAAAAATATATTCCTCATCGGTATGCCTTCTTCGGGCAAAACCACCCTGGGCAAAAAACTGGCCCGGGCGCTGGGCTACCGGTTTGTTGACCTGGACAAGCTGATCGTCAACGATCAGAAAAAAAGTATCCCGGAGATTTTTCAGGAAAAGGGCGAGGCTTACTTCCGCGAAGTCGAAAGTCGGATTTTACAGGATACCCGCCCCGACCATTGGCTGGTGGTGTCTACGGGGGGAGGTGCTCCCTGCTTTTTCGACAACATGGATTTCATCAAGAAAAACGGCATCAGCCTTTTTCTTGATGTGCCGCCGGCCGAATTGGCCAGCCGCATTCTCAAACATGGCAAGGACGATCGCCCCCTGCTTTCGGGCGTTATCGAATTGGAGAAGGAGCTGCAGGAACGGCTTCTGGTTCGGCTTCCGTTTTACGAAAGGGCCGATTTTACCATTCAAAACAACACCAGTGAGGTACGTAAGCTGGTACATATGCTTGCACCGTTACTATAAGAGAGCCGGAGGATTTTCCTCCGGCTCTCTTAGTATCTGTATTGCTGAATTTTCTCAGAAGAAAGTACCGAGCGTAATCAGAACATTGACAGACCTGTTTTTGATGTCCACCGAGGCGTAGTCTTGCTGATTGTTGAGCACATAGGGTGTAAAGGCCGAAGTAAAGGTATTATACACCGCCGTAGCGTCCACAAAGAAGCGCTCTGAACGATAGCCAATTCCTCCCGAAAACAGCACCTTGGTGCGGTTGATTCCGTCCAGCTGAATCCGGTACGGATCGCCGATATAGGCCACCCCCGCCCGGGCCCTGAACACCCCGGCCCGCACTTCTCCCCCCAGCCGCGCATTGATCCCACTAGTGTAGGTATCCTGAATCTCCTGGCGGTTTTCTGTGCGGAATGCAGAATTATCGCCTGCATTGAGGGTATTGGTACTAACGCGCATTCCGCTGTAGCCTACATACTCAACGGTTCCGGTCAGGAAGCCCTTTTGGCCAAAGAAATAGGTAACCCCGCCCTCTGCCCGGAGCGGACTGGTAATCGAGTAATCAAAGTCATTGGGCTGCACGCCAATCTGCGTAATATCGGGCACAAAGAAGGTAGGTTGGCCATTCGGCCCTTGCTGGGGTATCCCGATGATATCCGCGCTAACATCCTGGTTGAAGGTTTCTTTGACGCTCATAAAGGTTGGGGAAGTAATGGATGCCCCAATTTGTAATTCGGGAGTGGCTTTGTAAATAATCCCGAAAGTAGCGTTGATGCCGTTGCCTGATACATTCAGGTCTTCGTTGTTGGTCGAACTCCGAAAAATGGTACTATTGACGTATTGATCCCGCAGGCTATTGGAGTAGGTATACCGAATCCGGTTGAAACCAATGGAAGCACCCACATAAATCCGATCATCGTAGTTGCCCGCGTAGGCAAAGGTCCACTGCGAGTGTGCTCCCGTTGACTCAAAGCTCCCGGACTGATCGGTGGGGCTTTCGCGGTTATACCGGACATAGGGAGGTCCTACGGCTGTACTTGGGTTAATGAGGTAGAGCTGATAGTAGGCAGCCTCGGGAGAAAAGGCGGTCTGCGTGTTGGGGTCATAGTCGCTATCAAGCGCTTCGGCCGAAAGATTCCGGGCATTGGCCTGCTGTACTATCCCATCCACGTAGGCACTGCGGTTGTTGCGGCCGGCGTAGGAGAAAAGGTTTTGAAAAGATTGCTGCCGGGAATAGCTGATCCCGATGGAAGTTCGGCGCCACTTGCGGTTGTAGTTTTGCGGACTACCGGCAATGATCAGCGAAGCCTGGGCGAGGTTGGGATTAATTTTCCCATCGGTGGTAACGCGGTTGAGGTACGTGCTACTCGTATTGATGGAATTGAAAGAGGGAGTCAGGCTAAGCTCGGAGCGGTTGTAAAAGCCCAGTCCGGCGGGGTTGCCGCTGATGGTACTGGCATCTCCACCCAGCGCGGCGTGGTTACCTCCTACCCCCTGAAAGCGGGCAGTCCCGGTTTGGGTGATCTCCGAAAAGCGAAAGGCATCGGCAGCATATTGGGCGTGAACGGTAACGGCTAGTGCAGAAAAAGCAATGGTGAATATCCCCTGTTTTATACTTTTCATGGTTAGGTTTTGACTAATAGTGAAAGAAGGTACTATCTGTTAAACGAAAGACCCCACAAAATTGATTATTTGTAGGGTCTTTCTTGTAATTATTTTCTGAAATTAAGTCAGGATCAGCGTGGTCCGCGTGAACGTGGAGCACTGGAAGCTCCACCCGATGAACTCGGGCTGGGTGAACTTACACTACCACGGCTTGGGCTACTAAACGTAGGTGTTGAGGAACGTGTATTGTTCTCATACGAACGGGTCGGTGCCTGATACGTGGAGTTATTGTTATAGCCTCTGCTGTTGTTGGTACCTGAGTTGTACGTACGCGACGAGCGGTTGGTACTTACTCCGTAGGAACTATTGGAATTTGAACGCGGGCTGGCGTAGTAGCCAGAGTTGCTGGTA
>CATMVR010000099.1 GCA_950075905.1 uncultured Persicitalea sp.
GCGTAAAGGGCTGGCGTATGCCGGAGAGTATTCCCTACATGCGTGGGGATGGACCGTATTGCCAGTACCGTAGGGCTGGACGCTTACGGTATTCCCTACATGCGTGGGGATGGACCGTTGGGTTAAGATGCTAGTTGGTGTTGTTGATCGTATTCCCTACATGCGTGGGGATGGACCGACGGTGCGCGAAACGAAGATTGGGGACTCGCTGTATTCCCTACATGCGTGGGGATGGACCGTTCGCAAGTAACAGCAGCGACCTGACCCATTCGTATTCCCTACATGCGTGGGGATGGACCGACAAGGCACCCGAAGGGCAAGCAGCTTGCATCGTATTCCCTACATGCGTGGGGATGGACCGAGCCCGGGCGATGAGTCCAGCACCGTCTGCACGTATTCCCTACATGCGTGGGGATGGACCGTAAAAAGAAGCTCACGCCCGACGAACAGGCATGTATTCCCTACATGCGTGGGGATGGACCGGCCGATGCCTAGCTACTCCACCGTGCTTGCGAGTATTCCCTACATGCGTGGGGATGGACCGAAATCGAGGCCCTTAAAAAGCAGATGCCCCACGTATTCCCTACATGCGTGGGGATGGACCGGCCGAACGCACGATCTTACCGTTGGCCAGCACGTATTCCCTACATGCGTGGGGATGGACCGAACGTGGTGCGCGTGAACGGTGGCCAGCTGGTGTATTCCCTACATGCGTGGGGATGGACCGACATACCTACCATTGCCATCGGGCAGGTCGTCGTATTCCCTACATGCGTGGGGATGGACCGAAACCAATTTTGGGCATCAGACGGTGGATTGCGTATTCCCTACATGCGTGGGGATGGACCGTGCACCTTTTTTTTGTACAAAATAGCATAATAGTATTCCCTACATGCGTGGGGATGGACCGAACGAGGACGGCACTACGCGGCTGGTACCTGAGTATTCCCTACATGCGTGGGGATGGACCGATGCCCGCGACCGGGAATTGAAACGGGCAGCGTATTCCCTACATGCGTGGGGATGGACCGGCGTGGAAACAGATGGGGCAGGGCTTTAAACAGTATTCCCTACATGCGTGGGGATGGACCGTAACGCACCCGCACCGGATGAAGGATCTGGCTGTATTCCCTACATGCGTGGGGATGGACCGATCGCCGCCACGGTCAGACAACCGCGCCAAAAGTATTCCCTACATGCGTGGGGATGGACCGGCAGCGCCGCCAGTACGCCCGCGCCCGTTGTAGTATTCCCTACATGCGTGGGGATGGACCGGAGGGTGATTTTTAGGAGATTTTTCATGTCTTGTATTCCCTACATGCGTGGGGATGGACCGGGGGCTTCCGCGCCTACGGCCAAAGGGGTGGTGTATTCCCTACATGCGTGGGGATGGACCGGCGTACGACTGGAAGGGGTAAGTAAGTTCAACGTATTCCCTACATGCGTGGGAAGGGACCACAAATGAAATGTTTATAGTATCAATGGTCAAACAAAGATTGTAAGACTGCAACTTATCTGGATAGTCCATGTTGGTCCAAAAAGCGATACCTTTCTGAACCCTGACTGCAGGTGCGGTTTTCAGACGGCACACGATTAAAAATAGGGTCCAAGAAGTAGGTTCAGGTCAAAATCCGAACGTATCTTTATGGACCCAACTTTTTGATCGTATTACGACCCAACTTATGAACCATACCTTCGGCTACGCTCGCGTCTCTACCGCCGACCAGAATACCGATACCCAAATCGAAGCTCTGCGGAAGTACGGCTGCGACCGGATCTTCCAGGAGAAGATCTCCGGGCTTTCCGTCCAGCGTCCCGCCCTGGACGAAATGCTCTCGCTCCTGCGGGAGGGCGACACGGTGGTGGTGTCCCGTTTCAACCGCCTGGGCCGGAGCCGGGACCATCTAATTAACTTGATCGGGGATTTTGCCAATCGGGGCATCATTTTCAAGGCTCTTGATTTGGGCATAGACTCTTCCACGCCCTCCGGCAAACTGGTCATCGGCATCTTCGCTGCCCTGGCCGAGTACGACCGGGAGATGATCCTGGAGAAGACCCGGGCTGGCCAGCAGTTGGCCAAGGCGAAGGGGAAGCACATCGGCCGGCCGAGTGGTGTCAATCAGGAGAATTTTCAGAAGGTTAAAAAGGCCCTGGATAAGGGGCTGTCCGTTTCGGAGATTGTGCAGCTAACGGGAATTAGTATTTCCAGTGTGAAACGCTATCGAAATGCTGTGTAGCAACCTTAAAAAGGTTCTATAAAAAACCGGGACTCCTTGTTCGAATCCCGGTTTTACTAAAACTTACTGAAATCAGGAACTTGCCGACTCTGGCTTAAACGGTTGCTGGTAGTGCCGCTTGCCGGTGGTCTTGTACAAGGCATTGGCAACGGCTCCAAACACCGGTGGGAAGGGCGGTTCTCCCAGGCCAGTGGGGTCTATATCATTTTCCACAAAATGTACCTCGATGCTTTTGGGGGCTTCCTGATTCCGGATGAGGCGGTACTTGTCAAAATTGGTTTGCTGCACAGCCCCATCCTTGTGGACCAGTCCTCCGTAGAAGGCATTTCCGATCCCGTCCACCACGGCACCCTGCACCATGTTGGTGGCCGCGTCGGGGTTTACTACTACCCCACAATCCACGGCGCTGAACACCCGCTCCACGTAGGGTTCGCCGTTGCGTGTCACCATATCCACCACGTGGGCGGCGTAAGAGTTATGGCAGAAATAAGCCGCCACTCCCCGGTTGTATTTGCCATCCTTGCCCCCTTTCCAGCCCGATTTGTCACGCACCAGTTTGAGTACCCCCGCGTACCGGGCAGCGTCGTAGTCGTTGTTTTTACCCACCGGATTTTTGGCTGCCCGTTCCAGCATTTCCATCCGCATTTCAATCGGGTCTTTGCCCATGGCCTCGGCAAGTTCGTCCAGGAACGACTGCTCGGCGGCGGCGTTGAAGTTGGAGCGCGGGGCCCGGAAAGCCCCGATGGTGATATTGGACGGAATCTGCCAGCCTTCTGCCAGGTAGTTGTCCACCGCCCCCGCCGGGAACCGGTTGGCATGAACCGGGTTTTCAGGGATACCGCCTCCTTTCACATGGAAAGCAATCAGGTTCTTGTTGGCGTCCAGGGCCGCGCGGTACGTCGCCGTGTACATCGGGCGATAGATACCGTAGGTCATATCGTCCTCGCGGGAATAGATCAGCTTGACCGGTGCCTTTACTTTTTGGGAAATAAGTGCCGCTTCGTACATGTATTGGGCGTAGGCTCTCCGGCCAAATCCCCCACCCATGCGCGTCATTTGGATTTCAATTTTTTCAGGCGGCAAATTCAATAGTTTTGAAAGCGTGGGTTCTGCCCAGCCCGGTGCCTGCAGGGGGCCTGCCACGACCGCTTTTTCGGCGGTAACATTGGCAAAGAAATTCATAGGCTCCATGCAGTTGTGGGCCAGGAACGGCGCGGTATAGGTGCGCTCAATCACCAGAGCCGCATTCTTAAATGCCGTTTCGGGGTCGCCGTCTTTCCGTAGCTGTTGCGCGGGTTTCTGGGCGTACTCCTGCATTTTTTCCATTTGGGTACTGGTACTTTCCAGCCCTCCCGGCACAACAACCTCTCGTTTCCCGCCCCTTCCGGCCATGGTTTCTTTGATATCGCCGATAGGCTCCCATTGCACTTTCAGCTTCTTGCGGGCATTCATCACCTCCCAGGTGCTTTTGCCCACCACCACCAGCAAATCGTTGAAGGTACGGGTATCGAAGCCGCCCTGCTCAAAGCCGTCCTCATACATTTTCAGGCTTACTACCTCCTTAATTCCCGGCATTTTGAGTGCTTCCGCCGCATCGAACGATTTCAGCTTCATACCGAAAGCGGGTGGATGTTGAATCATGGCGATCAACATGCCGTCTGCCCGGTAATCCAATCCGAAAAGAGGCTTGCCAGTGACTATTTTTTGTCCCTCCACATTTTTGGTAGGCTTTCTTACTATTGCAAAGTCCTTGGGGGCTTTCAGACCTATACCTTTCGGTACTTCCAGGGTAGCTGCCTTGCCGGCCATTTCGCCGTATTTGGCCGATTTGCCGCTCGCATGACTTATAATCCCTGCCTTGGTGGTCACTTCACTGACGGGCACCCCCCAGGTTTGGGCGGCTGCCTGGCACAACATATTTCGGGCGGCGGCCCCGGCCTCCCTCAGGGGCTTCCAGTACATTCTTACCGAATTACTTCCCCCCGTAAACTGCGGGCCCAGTTTCACGTTGTCGTGCGGCCCCATTTCCACCACCACGTTTTTCCAGTCCACGTCCAGTTCTTCGGCGATAATCATCGGCAGCGAAGTCATTACGTTCTGTCCAAATTCGGGATTCGGACAAAGAATCTTGACGACATTGTCGGGCATGATTTTGATATAACCCGTCAGCTCATTCCACTGATCGGGCAAGTTCAACGCCTCCATTTTGTCGGCGGCCTTCGCACTGGCAAACCAACTCGCCGTGAGCATCAGCCCGCCGCCGGCCAGCGCCGAAGATTTCAAAAATGACCGCCTGTTGTATTTTGTTTTTATGTTTTCCATATCCAGTAAACTCGTTTAAGGGTTGGGGCACCGATTATTTATTTCTTAGCTGCAGTTTTGATCGCATCCCGGATGCGCAGATAGGTACCACAACGGCAGATATTCCCGCTCATGGCCGACTCTATATCCTCATCGCTGGGATTGGGGTTGCTCTTCAGCAGGGAGGCCGCGCTCATGATCTGCCCCGACTGGCAGTAGCCGCACTGGGCCACGTCGTGCTCGAGCCAGGCCTTCTGCACGGGATGGTCGCCTTTTTCGGATAAGCCTTCGATGGTGGTGATGGCCTCGTTGGCCACCGCCGAAACGGGCAGCTGGCAGGAGCGCACCGCCGTGCCGTTGAGGTGTACGGTGCAAGCCCCGCACTGGGCAATGCCGCAGCCGTACTTGGTGCCGGGCATATCGAGGTGGTCACGCAGCACCCATAGCATGGGGGTGGCGGGGTCCACATCCACCTGGCGGGCTTTCCCGTTAATATTCAGATTGTATTTGGCCATAACAGTATATTTGGGGATAGTGTAAAATTTGGAATATGTTGAAAAGTGCAGGTAGGGGTTATCAAGCCAAAGCTTACGAAATTCAAAAACCAGTCGCGGTTGTGGTGGTGAGTGCCTGTCCAGAATGGATCAATTGTCCTGGAACATGCGGTACTCGTTCGGAGATTGTCCCGCCCGTTCCTTGAAAAAGCGGCTGAAATGCTGGGGATACTTGAATCCCAGCTCAAAAGCTATCTCGTTGATGGTTTTGCTGCGGTCGAAAACCTTCTCCTTGGCCACCTCCATCAGTTTGGACTGGATGTACTCCTGGGCGGACTGCCCCGTCTCTTTCTTCACCAGGTCGCCAAAGTAATTGGCCGACAGGTTCAGCTGCTCAGCGCACCAGGCCACCGAAGGCAGCCCCACAGTCTGCGGCTTATCGGTCTGGAAGAACTCATTCAACAGGGCCTCAAACCTTTCCAGAATACCCAAATGCGCATTGTCGCGGGTGATGAACTGCCGGTCGTAAAAACGGACGCAGTAGTTCAGAAAGAGTTCGATGTTGGCCACAATCAGCCTTTTGCTGTGCTTGTCGACGCCCTGTTCCAGTTCGTACTCGATTTTTGAAAAACAATCCAGCACGATTCGTCTTTCCCGCTCGGACAAATGAAGGGCTTCGTTGGATTGGTAGCCAAAGAAAGAATAGTCCTGCATGTGCCGTCCCAGGACAGTGCCATGGATCAGGTCAGGATGAAAGATCAGCGCCAGGCCTTTGGGCTGGTACGTCTCGCCAGGGTTGTCCACACTCACCACCTGGCCCGGTCCAATGAATACCAGCGTTCCTTCCTGGTAGTCGTAGGTATGCCGACCGTACCGCAGATTCCCGCATTGTACCTCTTTCAGAAACACGGTATAAAACCCAAAGTACATATTGGAGGCCTGCCTGGGGCTGGCCTTCGACACATCAACAATGCTCACCAGCGGATGCAGCGTCTTGTTGTTGTTGAAGACATTGTAGTCATTGATTGTCTCGAATCGTCGTAGTTTATCCATTTTAATCCAGTTTTAACTTATTCAAAATTAACACTTTATTCCATTGATACCGGATGGGCAGCCCCAAATCAGTAATCTTGGTAGAACTATCCGTAATCCGTATACTATAGAGGCGAATAATAGGTGGGACCTTTGTTGAGAACGGTGAATGGTAACCAGCTAACAGCAATCCCAATGAAAAAAATAGCAATAGGGCTTATCTTCCTTATTTCCCTTTCCCTGCAGGCGCAACAGACAGTTGCACAAGGCGACAAAGGTGCAAAACCAACGGTAAGTACCGCCTCCGGGATCGTACAGGGCGTGACTGAAGGGGGCTAAGCCAGCTTTAAAGGCATTCCGTATGCCGCCGCCCCGGTCGGTAAATTTCGCTGGCGTCCGCCACAACCCGTACAGCCTTGGAAAGGCGTCCGTGATGCCAGTAAGTTCTGTGCCGACTGTGCACAGGTGGGCTTTCCGCGCGGCGCGGACTCCATCTCGAAATCATCATCTGAAGACTGCCTCTTTCTCAACGTGTGGGCACCCGCCGACCTCAGGAAGGATTCAAAACTGCCCGTCATGGTCTGGATTCATGGCGGTGCGTTTGTGTTCGGAAGCGGTGCACTCAATGATTTTCCGGGTTCAACTTTCACTGATAAAGGTGTCATTTTAGTTTCGATCAATTATCGTTTAGGACGCCTTGGGTTCTTCGCTTTCCCCGCCCTAAGCAACGAGCATCCGGAGGAGCCTACCGGCAACTATGCCTATATGGATCAGATTGCTGCCCTCCAATGGGTGCAAAAGAATATTGCTGCCTTCGGAGGCGATCCAAACAACGTTACTATTTTCGGCGAGTCTGCTGGTGGCGTCTCGGTACATTCACTTCTGACTATCCCGCAGGCGAAGGGCCTTTTCCATAAAGCAATCAGCCAGTCAGGTGGCGGCCGCGACGGTGTACTCACCGGCAGACCGATACAGAAAGAAAATGCCGATCGCTACTACCCCGTATCGGCAGAAACGATCGGAGCCAACTTTGCCCGCAGGTACGGGATTGAAGGCACCGATGCGGAGGCACTGGCCAAGCTACGGGCGCTCACTGTGGCCCAGATTATTGATGGAGGTCAGGAAAGCAACGGTCCTGGCGGCCCACCTACCTACCCTGGCCCGATTCTCGACGGTAAACTAGTGGTAGAAACGGCCGAAAGTGCCTACAAGGCGGGCAGGCAGGCACGCGTACCGCTTCTGATCGGGTCCAATAGCGCCGAAGTACCGGCAGGCTTTGTCAATGCCCGCTCGAAGGAGGAACTTTTGAATCTGTTTGGCAGCATGGAAGACGAAGCCAATAAGGTGTACGACCCTATTGGCACTACTGAACTTGCCGAGTTGCTTACCATGGTGAACACGGACAAAGTCTGGGCGGAGCCGGCCCGGTTTACCGCTACCGCCTTTACCGCCAACGGCGATCCGGCCTATTTATATCTTTTCTCCTATGTCTCTCCCTCCATGCAACAGCGTATGCGGTATGGTGCAGCGCACGCATCCGAAATCCCCTACGTGTTCGACAACCTGAGAAGCCGAAATGGAGCCGCTGTGGCACCCAAAGACCAGGACGTAGCCGGGATGATGAACCGCTATTGGACGAACTTCGCAAAAACCGGGAACCCTAATGGAAAGGGACTACCGGAATGGCCTGTTTACGATCCGAAAAAAAATGGAATCATCGAGTTCCGGCCCGATGGATCGGCCGTCGGCGAATCCGATCCCAAGAAGGTGAGACTTGACTTGATTGAAAAAGCTGTAACGACAGGGAACCTGCACTAAGTAGTCCTGCAAAATAAAGGTTATATTAGACAAATATAGAGACCTGAGCGGAAAAAGGCGCGTAACCGGATGGGACAGCACTATCTGGCCTTTGTCATCCTGTTTTTGAGGAGATTCATCCAAAACGAACAGCGACTTTAAAAAACTTCCCTATGAAAAAGCAAAACTGGTACCTCCTGTTGGCATTTATGGCAGTTATTTTTATGATAATTACTGCCTATAACTCCGATCCCAAAAATGACCGTAGTTGGGCGGGTTATAAGGCTGATAGCAAAAGCTCCAGCTACTCTCCGTTGGAGGAAATCAATTTATCCAATGTGAGCAAACTACAAAATGTTTGGACTCTCCAAATGCATGATTTGCAGGAAGGTCAGGAGCCGGTGACAAGCCAATGTAATCCTATCATAGTTGATGGAGTAATGTATGTCAACTCCGGTAAGCAGACCGTATATGCCATTGATGCTGCTACCGGAAAAGAAATTTGGTCGTGCAGGACTCTGGAACAGGGCCAGCCCAGTGCAGCGAGCAGAGGTGTTACGTATTGGGAAAGTGGAGATGATAAAAGGATATTATATTCTTCGGGAAATTCTTTGATGGCGATTGATGCAAAAACCGGAGAAATCATCCCCTCGTTTGGAACCAACGGCAGAGTGAATTTGAATGAAGGCGTAAGAGATGACCCTGAAAAAATTTCCGTTTCGCTTTCAACTCCCGGAAGGATATTCAAAGATTTAATCATTATCGGGCTAAGAACACCCGATTTTTATGGAGCGCCTCCCGGATATATCAGGGCTTATAACTGCAGGACAGGAAAATTAGAATGGACGTTTCACACCATTCCTCACCCTGGCGAACCCGGCTATGAAACCTGGCCACCCGATGCGTACAAATATGCGGGCGGGGCTAATTGCTGGGCAGGACTGAGTATTGACATGGATAGAGGCATGGTTTTTCTGGCCCTGGGATCTCCAACCTACGATTACTATGGTAAAGACAGAAAAGGTGAAAACCTTTTTGGCAACTGTGTCCTGGCCTTAGACGCCGCCACCGGTCATTATAAATGGCACTTTCAAACCGTGCACCATGATCTTTGGGATTATGATTTACCGGCTCCGCCAAATTTAGTGACAATAAAAAAGGGTGGAAAAGATGTTGATGCAGTAGCCCAGGTTACCAAACACGGGTTTGTGTTCGTACTTGATCGTGGCACGGGCAAGCCACTCTACCCTGTCGAAGAGCGAAAAGTACCGGCTTCAAATATGCCGGGTGAAGAGGCCTGGCCTACGCAACCTTTTCCTGTAAAACCGAAAGCTTTTGTGCGACAGTCCATGACCGAAGAAGATTTGAACCATTTTTCCGACGCAGATTATAAGGCAATTCTGGAAAAATTCAGATCTGTTAGATATGAAGGGTTGTTTACCCCTCCTGATTTAAAGGGCACACTATCCTTACCTGCTACAAGAGGCGGAGCCAATTGGGGTGGAGCTGCCTATGACCCCAATACATCGTACCTCTATATCAGAGGCAACAATTTGCCCGAAATTATAACCATCGTTGATATTGACAAACATTTTGCTGCGCGTGACAATTCGATTTTTGAAACAGGCCGTGCCATCTACATGAAAAACTGTTCCGCTTGTCATGGCCCTGAAAAAAAGGGAGTTCCTCCTACGTTTCCGTCATTGGTAAATTTGAAAGAAAAATTAGGCGAGAAGGAGGGGCTTGAAAAAATACGATTAGGCGGTGGTCAGATGCCAGCTTACAAAGGGGTGTTAACAGCAGCAGAGGAACAAGCAATAATTGCTTTTCTGTACGATAAAAAAGGTAGTCAAATAACCCAGCTAGCCAAAGAGAAAACTGACAGTTCTGCACCTGTGAGGTATGGGAATATTACCGGATACCGTACCTGGTCTGACCCCAGCGGAAATCCGGCAATGAAGGGCCCCTGGAATACTTTGAGCGCCTTGAATCTTTCAACAGGCGAATATGCCTGGCAAATTCCTGTGGGAAATGATGAAAAGTTGCAGGAAAAAGGAAAGCCTGTTACTGGTCTTTTGGCTCGGTCAGGGCCCATGGTAACAGCCGGTGGGCTTGTCTTTATTAGTGGGGCAGAAGACAAAAAGTTATGGGCGTTTGACAAGAAAACGGGCAAAATGGTTTGGGAGACTGTTTTACCCGCTGCCAATAATGCGAATGTCTGTTCTTATTCTGTAAATGGCAAACAATATATCGCCCTGTCAGTAGGAGGCACGGCCAAAAACCCATCAGGCTCTATAATGGCCTATGCATTGCCTTGATTGCAAGGCAATTTGGGGTACAAGGCCGTTATTTATACCCTATTTGTGTGCCGCTTTGGTGGTTCAGCGGCTGCTGAACCTACCGCCAGGATAGCTAGACCGGACGTAATTGAAAAAGCATCCTCCAGGGTACCCCTCCGATAAGTAATCGTGGTAGATATGTCCGTAATTTGTATACGAACCGGATTCGATAATTTCAGGACCTTTGTAATGTTAAGAGGATACGGGACACAAAAGATTAGTTATACTTTCAAAAGAGCGCAAACCATGCTGCAATCTCCCCCCTTCTATTCAAATAAACAAGGGTAGGCTCACCGTTATACACTACTCGATCTATCACCCGGAAATTTTTATATATTCTTAAATATCAATCAATAAACAATCAATAAAATGAAAAGATCAATCATCGGACTATTATTTATAATTCTGAGCGCACAAGTGTCCTTCGCCCAAAAATCTACCGCCACTGAGCAGGAAATCACCAAGCTATCCAAAGAAAAGTGGCAATGGATGGCCGATAAGAATGTGGACAAGCTGGCCGATCTCTTCCACGACAAGGCAAAGTTTGTGCACATGAGTG
>CATMVR010000100.1 GCA_950075905.1 uncultured Persicitalea sp.
GAAATCAGCCGGAGATTCGCCCAGCCGCGGGCCCTGACGTCGGGGGCAGGGAGCACGGTGAGTCTGCGTTTGAAAGATCCGCAGTCCATCAATCACCTGATTCTGGAAGAAGACATAACCCAGGGCGAGCGCGTACGGAAATTTACGGTACAAGGCCGGTTGGGTGAGACGTGGGTACCCCTGTACGAAGGTAGCAGTATTGGCCACAAACACATTGCCCGGTTTCCGGCCCAAAAAGTAGCAGAAGTACGCTTACGCATCGACGAATCGGTGGCAGAGCCGGTCATTCGCAACCTGGCCGCCTATCACATCGAATAAGATCAGCAGCACCATGCCCGGATATACCAGAAACATCCTGCTAAGTGCCCTACTTGTATGTATGGCCCAGCATCTTTACGCCCAGAAGAAACCCATTGATGTGTACCTCATAGGTGGTCAGTCGAACGCTACCGGACAGGGGTACATGGTCAACCTGCCGCCGGACTTTGTGGTGGATACCACGGTACTTATTTTTCACTCTCATTTATTGAAAGGTAAAACACCCTACACCTGGCATCCGCTGTACCAGGCCTCCGAAACGCCCGATAAATTTGGCGTGGAGCTTTCCTTTGGCAGCCGACTGCAGACGCATTTTCCCGAGCGGAGGATTGCCCTGATCAAACACGCCTACTCGGGCTCCAACCTGTATGAGGACTGGAAGCCGGGGAAAAACAAAAGAGACTCCGCAAACTTCGGCCAGCAGTTTGGGTATTTTATCCGAACCGTTGAGGAAGGCCTGGACCAATTGCGAAGTCAGGGCTTTTCACCCGAGATCAAAGCCATGCTGTGGCAACAGGGGGAAGGTGATGCCCGGGATATTGCCGGGCCGGCACCCGCGCAAAACTATGGGCGTAATCTCCATAAGTTTATCAGGAGGGTTCGGCAACATTATGGAAACCAGCTACCGTTTGTCTACGGCTACGTGATTCCGGTACCCCTCGAACGGTTTACAGGGCGGGAAGAAGTACGGGACGGGCAGTCCAGGGTCGACCAGGGCTCCGGCGACCGACTTTCGGTGAAGAATGCTTGTGTGATCACAACGGACGATCTGCCGCTGCGCAGCGCCGAACCCAACTCTCCCTACCCGGATGATCAGGTCCATTATAACACCTTCGGCATACTGGAATTAGGCAAGCGCTTTGCGGATAAAGTTCGTGAGCAGGTTAAATGAGTACCCCCTTATTTCTCGGGCGCAAGGGTAAATTCAGCCATGAGCGGATAGTGATCCGAAAAGGTTTCTGCCTCCCCCTGGTTGTAGATTGTCACATTCGTACAGGATTTGGCAAGCCTGGGGCTGGTTAGTATGTAGTCTATTCGCTCTCGGTTTTGTGTTACTTCTCCCATCGTTTTTGCGTAGGAACCAATTAACACGGGCGTTGGGAAAGTAAAACGCTGGCTGATTTCAATGAATTTATGGCTGACATCAACGGTGGGTAAGGCCAGAAATCTCGACACTACCGAGTAGTCAAACTCACCTAGCCGGAGGTTTGAGTGCTTGTCGGAGGTACCTTTTGCGTATTTTTTCAGCAGGCTTTCATGATGCTCCATCAACTCTCCATCAAAGGGCGAGTGCGCATTAAAATCACCCAGAATAATGTACTGCTCATTTTTGCAGCCTTTTACCTTCTCTGCGATGATCTCGGCCTCCCTTAATCTGAAATCAGCATCAGCCGGCGACAGGTGTACCACAAAGAAGTCAATCCCGTAGGTAGTGCCATGCAGCATCCCATGCCAGAGTCCCTCCGTGGCGCGTTCCTTGAGCATAATGGGTTCTCGGGAAGTCAGACCCGTAGGATAACCTTCTGTTTTCAGTATTTTTACATAGTTGTGCCCCCATTTGGCGGCATCCGCTTTGAGTTTCTCCTCGTTGTATCCACATAATTCCTGCAAGGCCAGTACATCCGGATTTTTTTCTTTAATCCACCTGATCCAATTTTCCCTTCTGACCGTGTCTTTGCCCCAATCAAAACCATTCCACACATTGTAGGTCATGATTTTTAGGGTAGCAGGAGGTACCGGTAGCTTGGCCGATGACAAGCCCGCCCCGATACCAGTGCCCAGGAGAATGAGAAATATCCACAGGCGTTGTTTCATTTAAAGGGTTGATTTGGTGGTAAAAGCAGTACTTACAGGGATCTTAAAGTTGCTTTTTCAAAACTGAAAAAGGAGTTGGGTCTGCAGGCTCATTTGATAATTTCGTTGGCCGCTTCGGGCACCATAGATGAAAGTAGGCTGGACAATGGCGGCCAGGTGCTCATTGAACCGGTACTTTCCTCCGGCCCCTAGTAGGTATTTCAGTTGTGGCGCAACTTCGAAGTTCATCAATGTGATGGTTTCTGTTTGCTTGTAATTGGAGTATATACTGTAAATATACTTGTCCAAAACCAGTCCGCCCCTGAAAAAGGGAGTCAGGCGCTTGTCGGGAAGCTGGTAGTGAGCAAGAAGGGGTACCTTGTACTGGTGAATGGACCAATCAGAGTAGGAGCCAAACCCCACATTTTTGTCTCTCTTCCATTCCAGCCACAAACCCGACGATACGGACCAGCGAGGGGCAAGTCGAAAATGGAGCGAAGTACCGGCCTGGAATCCCGATATATTTGTTGGCTCAAAGTCTGTAATTGTTGACTTATATCGCAGAAGCTCATATACGGGTGCCGCATCTACTGACATTGAAAAGCGACTTTGGGCCAATGTGTTATAACCAGCCATCAGCAGCATGGCCAGAATTCCGACTCGCAAGAGCGCTGCCCTTGACTTTTTCAAATACATACCTTTATTCATGGGTTCGGGATGCCCCAGAGAAAACTCCATCCCCCGATTTGACCGAAGCCGTTTCGTACCAAAGCCCCGAAGCTAGCGACCATTTTTGGCTTAGACCTACCTGCGCCTGTACGCCCATGGAAATACCGGTGCCATACCGAAAGCTGGCTTCGTAATCGCGCGGCTCGCCCGCGTACGTCGAGAAGGGCGCCAGCAGTGGACCCACGGATACATTTGGCTGGGAAAGAACCGGAAGGCTCCTCGCTGCCAAAATCACCAAAATGCCGAAAATACGTTTCATTTATAAGCTTTTCCTAAGAGTAGACCGTGCCCAACCCGTACCTGTGAGTTTGCAAAATGGTTAGTAAAAAACATAAAAACAAATTTAACAAGGTATGGAATGATGACTCCGCGCCCGCTACTCCGTAACGTTCCGGATATCACAGGTAGTACGGAATTTCATCCAGGTGTTCGCAATCATAATCTCGGGCGCCCGGCCCGTAAGACAGCAGTAGTTTTGAGCATTCAATTCAACTTTTAAACAATGTTCAAAATGAAAAAGCTAGTAGTACTCATCGCATTCGTAGTAAGTTCCCTAACCGCATTTGCCCAAAACCAACCGGGGGTAGAACGCAAGGGATTTGTCATCGGCCTGGGCGCCGGCCTGAACGTGTTCGGCGTGGAGGACCGGGGCCCGGGAGCCACTCTGAACTATACATCGGGGGGCATCAGCCTGCCCAACCTCAAACTGGGCCTGATGGTTTCGAAACGCACCGCCCTGCTGCTCCAGATGCCGGGCTCTGTTTACCAGACGGAAGGCCGCGACCGGAGCTTCGAGGCCCTGATTCCTACCGTTCAGCACTGGCTGGGCAACCGGTTCTGGGTCAGTGGCGGGGCCGGCCTTGGTGTGGACCTCCCCGATCTGTGCGACCTCCACGAGCAGAGCCATGGTAAAATCAACCTGGGATACGCCCTGTCGGTGGGAGCAGGGTACGAAATCGTTCAGCGCAAAAACTACGCCTTCGATATACAGACCCGCGTGCAGTACGGCAACACCTACCTGGAAAACAACATCGAGCGCAGCAGCACCGCCATCTCGCTGGGTGTAGGGTTCAACTGGTACTGAGCCGGAGGACATGGATTCTTATCAGAGAGATTCTTTCAACAAAAGGCTCGCAGTGATGAGTGAACTAATCCGGTATGGCTACTCCTTAAAAAGAAACGGATACCTCGTGGGTGTACTGGTGTACACCCGCCTGGTACTTCCGGGATGCCTACAGGTACGTTCACTCATCACTCGGTCAGTTAGCTGCTTATTCTGACAATCCTGCCATTGGTTTTGCGAAGGTCGGTGCGTTCAATCAACGCTATTAAATCTTCAATGAAGCCTGAAGCGTGGCCAATTTCACGTAATACCCACTCATCACGCTGTCTACATCTACCTCACTCAGCAAACTGTGCGTAGTAGTTAGGTTAAGGGGTAGCAAAATTTCCTTTCGGATATATTTGGTGATGACTATACCCCACCGTTTTATCCAGGATTTCGCCCAGTAATAAATAATTCGTGCTTGGATTCAAATACTTATAAAGTAGTACTATCAATAATTTGGGAATAGTAAAAGCTTTACAAAAGACATTTTATAGTACCTTGCCAGCCTCATTAGCTTTTGACTCCATAATTCGACCGATAGTTAGGCCGATTAACATTCCGAGAGACACACCTAATCCTATACCCATGGATCGCTCGAGACTTGATAGTAAAGTAATACCAATAATAATTCCGAACGTCATTCCTAAACTAATTCCTCTATTGACATAATATCCTTTCGAAATCAACGAGAAAGTGTTCTTTAAATAATTTTCAAATTCACTCAATGCATTCGTAAAGTATTTTTTTCTATTCTTTGAATATGCTTTTAAATTTAGGCTATCAAGTTCCGTTTCTATGGATTTAATTTCAGATTCTGTAAAATCTCTATTATTTAATTTATTCAGGATACGAATAAATTTTTCATGAATTTTAATTTCAGATTTGTTCGTTGTTTCGGTTGATAAACTTTCTAAAAGTTTAGATGCATCTTGTGTTGTCATAATACTAAAAATTAAATTATTTACGGTTTTTAAATACTTATTTTTTTGTGGATTTTTCATAATAAAATTAATTTTTTATCTTCTAATTGCTGCCAACAGTTTTAATGAACGCCTGTTTTTATGGCGTTCATTTTTTGTTAGCATCTGTTTTGGATTTTACTTTAACAGCAGTTTGTCCATAAAGGCTGAAGGTAGATAAGTCGTCCTTCATTGGGAACGAAACTTTAACACCAGTATTTGGGTGAATAAAATCAAGTGCATCGCCAACAATAGTAACCAGCTTATATTCATCTCCATTTGGGAAATAGAGTGAAATTTGGCCATTATTTTCATCAAATGTGACTGAAAGGTCTATTTGATTGTTCCATTTATATTTACCAGTCAACTCTTTTAAAACGTCAGCACTAACTTGTTTACGCTGAACACTTGTTTGCTTAAAATGCTGCCAATCATATACCTGTGAGGTAGATAAAATCAGTTCATTCCCCAGTGCCCCACCATTGTCTGAATTAATCAGATAGACCAAACCATTTCCACTCGTAAGACTTATTGTCATACCTGTCCGGTAACCTGCATTCCCTCCGTAGTGGGTGATAGCAATATCATCACCAGCACGATTTACTATAAATCCATAAACGCTTCCATCTCGTTCGTGGCTTAGTATCGATTTAATATCGGACTGTGAAAATATTGAGCTTTTGCCTTGATAGGCATTATAGATTTCAATCAAGAATTTAGCCATATCAATAGCGTTGCTCCAAAGCCCCGCGGCAGCTTGCTCAGGATAGTTGTTCCATCCACCAGCCACTACCTCACCCGATTGCGTGTGCCCTTTGGCGACCTGATTGGATTTGGAGTCAGGTAGTGGTTGTGTGAACTCAGAGTGTTTCATTCCGGCAGGTTCAAGAATCCATTTTTTCATGATGTTCGAGAAATCATCCTTGTATATGTCCTGAAGAGCAAGTTCAGCCAGGGTGTAGCCTCCTCCCGAATACGCCAGTGATTCATTAGGCGGTGTGATAACTTCTATCGCCGGGGTATTGACTCCGGCGCCTCCTCTTACAATAGCCAGATCAGAGGGTAAGGCGAGATCTTTGGCGTATCCCTGATATCCACCGGAAGTGATTCCCGAGGTATGGGAGAAGATATTACGAAACGTGACCGGATTCTCTGCTGTTTGTTTTCCCTGGGGCAGTTCAAAATCCTTCAGGTAATTTTGAACGTTTTTATCCAGGTCTATATCACCGGCTGCATGCATACGTACTGCCGCTAGAAACGTGACTGGTTTAGACAAGGATGCTGCCTGGAAAATGCTCGCACAGTTCAGTTTTTGTTCTTCGGGAAAATCAGCATTTTGGTATATGTCTGCCCATTCAATTTTACCTTCGTTTAGTATCGCAAGAGATAATGCCGGAATTTTGTATTCAGACATTTTATCCGTTATTAAGCTAAAATTTTCCGGCTCTCCCAAAAACTTCACTTGCCCACGAATTCCATTCTCCAGCTGAGCTTTTATTTCGACGGATTCTTTTTGGATAATGCAATCTGCCTTATCGTTGTGGGTTATTGAGTTGTTGGAAGCTTGGGGCCGGAAGGAACAAGAACCAATGAAAACCAAGATGAATGATTTAAATAATAAACTAGTTACGAGTGACTTCATATGTTAGAGTTGTTTCAGTACGCAGTCTCCTCTCGGAAGACCCCGCACAACGATTATAGATGGAATATTACGACGAACAAGAGGAAAAGCAATTATTCCCAGCCTGTTTGATCGTTGATTTAAGCGAGGATGTCCCAACCTGCAAAACCAATAACGGTATAAAATACGTTGCTTAGAATATGAATCAGTATAGCCATTTTCAAAGAGCCTGTACGCAAATAGATCCATCCCCAGGCGATACTAAACATAAAGTACATGGGCCATAAAATCATGGGACTATGTCCGACCATAAAAACCAGAGAGGTCAGCAAAATCGCCACCCAGGAAGGTATTCGTTTTGCTAATGAAGATTGCAGATATCCTCTAAATACAACCTCTTCCATCAGTGGGCCGACAATGATCGCCAATATCAAAAAACCGATCATCTCAAGCCATCCCCCGTTTGTCTGAATATAACTAAACATCTGAGAACCGCCTCCGATGATGCCTCCCTGATCAAACATCGGCAAAATCACAGATCTATAAATCCAAGCCAAAAAGTGAGTAGTTCCCAGCACGGCTATCACCAATAAAACAGCTTTGCTATTATTAATTTTGCTGGGTTGAAGTCCAATTTGGGGATAAAAAGGTGCTCCTGATCTACGGACATCCCACCATAACAATAGCAAGACCATAATGCCACTGAGCAAGACAGACAACAATCCAATAATCTCAATCTCGGCTTCATGGTTTGGATCCATGAATTTGAATCCATAAGAGATTGCTATTCCGGCAATAATCTGGCATGCATACATCGCAACAATAGCGAGTATTCCTTTCTTTATTGTCAACGGATAGGGATTATTAGCCTGGTTTTCGATTGGATCTGACATGGTTTTTTCGTTTTGCTTCGGTGATTTGGAGGAGGGAGAGTTAAAGTTTGTCATTAAATTTCATTTTAGGGTGGGTTTAGAATTTTTGGGTGGGTTGGAACAAGAACCCAAAAAACCAAAACAACAGATTGAAATGATTAAAATATTAATTGCTGTTCGCACAATCCATGGAAATTTTGCGTAATCAATTTTCAAATAGTCACCTAAGACTACGCTAAGGCTCATAGATAAAAACCATGGAGTCAGGAGTAGGATAAATTCCCATTTTAATAACATAATCACCAGCCGATTGAATTGTACCTCTCCGATGTTGCTTTTTACGAAATTTCAGGCACTTTTCGTACTCCGCACTATTTTCACAATACGGTTGTACATGATTTCTGCCAGACTCCAGTCATAGCCAGCGAAGTTGGTGGTGTTGTTGAACTGAATCACCACGGCATCGATGTCTTTGTGGTATTTGGCAATACTCTGATAGCCGGGAATCAGACCCGTATGTTCGTAGACGTAAATGGAGGAATAGATTTCCTGTTCTCCTTCCTTAAACACGGAGCCATCGTTCAGGGCCCGCAGGAATGTACCCACATCTTCGGCCGTGGCGACCATGGAGCCGGCCGGGTTTATGAAATCATTGTACTTCATATCCTCGTCGTACCCCACGTAATACCCACTCATTACGCTGTCTACATTTACTTCACTTAGCAGACTGAATGTATTAGTCAGGTTAAGTGGTAGCAAAATTTCCTCCCTGATGTACTGATGATGACTGTACCCCACCGTTTTATCCAGGATTTCGCCCAGCAACAAGTAATTCGTGTTTGAATAGCTGTACTTCTCATCGGGCTCAAAGTCAGCAGGCTTATCCAGTACCAAGGCAAGGTTTTCCTTATTGGCTGTCGGCGGGGCTACCCAATAGCTGGGGGTGTCGGTAAAATTGGGAATGCCCGACCGGTGCTGCACCATCATTTTTAAGGTGATTTTATCCGCATTGTCAATTCTTCCCGCAAGTTCCGGCAAGTACTCAGCGAGTGTTTTATCCAAAGACAAACGTCCGGCGTTCACCAATTTTGCCGTTGCAACGGCCACATACAGCTTGCTTATACTGGCAATCTTGAACAGGGCGTGTGGGTTGGCGGGTATTTTCTTTTTTCGGTCATGCCAGCCGGCGGCGTAAAACTCCGGTGGCTTTCCGGCCTGGTCTACATAGACGATCATCCCGTCGAAACCGTACCCAATGGCCTCGTCGAGTTGCTCCTGAACGGTAGCGGGTAGGGGCATTATCCACGCCTTTAACAAGGGCCACGGTACGAAATACAGGGAGACGACCGTTCCAACCAGCAATACTATTCGGAGTACATTTTTTTTCTGTTTCTGTTTCATTTTCTATTCTTTACGTGGTACTTATTTTTCGATTACCAGGTATTCAGCGTACCGCAGCGCTGAGGCTAATAGATTACTTCGGTTCCGGGCTTTTTGCGCAAACGCGTGGAGCGTTTCCCGATTGATCTGATGCCCCCGCACCAGTACCATTTCGGGGTTTCTGAGCACGTTCAGATCTTCCAGAGGATTTCCCTCGGTCAGGATCAAGTTGGCTATCTTCCCTGTTTCGATGCTTCCCTGGCTATTCAGAAAATCATGGGTTCGGGATGGGTTGATGGTGGCGGTTTGCAGTGCCTCGTAGTTGCTCATACCAGCTTGCATGTAAAAGTCCAGTTCCTCGTGCATGGAGTAGCCCGCCGGTGTCACCCCAATGCCCGTATCGGTGCCGGCAACAATCGGTACCTGCCGCTCGTGCAATTTTTTGATCGCGTACAAATGGAAATTGTGCTGATCCCGGATGCTGCCCACAATGGTAGAGTCGCTGGCTTTGGTGCCGGTCCAGCGATCGTACTGGGCCTGGCTGTCCTCCTGCCGGATCAGGGCGTTCATGTAGTCCAGCTCCCCGGAGTTCAGGATGTTGTCGTCGGTCAGGAGTCGGTAGATGTTGTGGTACACCACCAGGGTCGGGCAGAGGGCGGTGTTGGGGTGCGAGGCGTACAGTTCTACCACCTCAGCTAGCTTAGCCGTGTCCAGCTGGTAGTCCAGGGGTTGCTGCACAATATCCTCGGCGTGCTCGATGGTGACGATTTCGGGTCTGAAATGGTAGCTGTACGGTACCTTATCGCTGGGATGCGCGACAACGTCAAAGTCCAGTTCTTTTCCTTTTACCAGTATCGCATCGTACAGCTCCCGGGTCAGGCCGTTGTAGGTTTTGATAAAGTCGTACCCCCGTTCCTGGTATTCCGCGACTTTGGCACCGGCTTCTTCGGGCGTGAACAATTGGAGATTGTCATCGCCGCTATACTCCGGGCCGGTAAGCTTAGGCCCGGAGGTAAAAAACATCGGCCCGACGATTTCTTCCTTGTTTACCTCCTCCTTCATGCGCAGGTGCATCGGGCGCCCCCACAGGTTTCGCACCGTCGTTACGCCATTGGCCAGGTACAGCCCCAGCTCGTACCTATCCCACACGTGCACGTGCATATCGATGAGGCCGGGCGACAGGTACCCCCCTTTTGCATCGATCACGCTCGCTTGGGCGTCAGTGATTTCGTCGGCAATCCCGGCGATCACCCCCTCTCTGACCAGTACCGTCTGATCCCTGAGTACGGTATCGGCCGTCATGGGAACGACGTTGACATGTTTGATCAGGTAGGTGTTCGGGACAAACGCCGGGTTGTTATCCACATCCAGATAGCTGGTTTGGCTTTGGTCGAAGAGAATGATACCAACTAAGGCCAGAACCAGGACCAAAAGGAGGGCGCCAACGCCCAGGAGTACTTTTTTCAGAATCTTCATACTAGCTATGATTTGCGGGTACTACATTCATTTTTCCACCTTTCAGGATCAGCCAGAAAGCGAGTCCGATTTCGGCCAGGGCCATCGGTAAGCTAAGAACCATTTCGATTTTCACGATCTGATCCAGGTGCATCGGCGCCAGCGCTTTGGCCAGATGAAGTCCGGAGTAGCAGAGGCCGGCAAAGAGCAGCAATCCTCCCCAAAAGTTAGGGATGTAATTAGCCCGCATCGTCAGGATTCCCAAACCGAACAAGTGAACTCCGAAGAGAATCAACCCCTGCGACCATAGAGACTCGAAGGCCTTCAGTTCATCCATCACCTGAGTCGCCGACGGGGTACCCTCCACCAGGTTCACCACCGAAAAGAGAGGCAAAATGGCTGCTCCCAATACCAAAGCGTATACAACCCGAACCAGGGCTGTGGCAAGCGAAATA
>CATMVR010000101.1 GCA_950075905.1 uncultured Persicitalea sp.
GCACGGCAGCCACAAAGGCTACGGCCTGGGGGCTATTGTAGATATTTTTTCGGGAGTACTCTCCGGTGCTAACTACGGCCCGTGGGTGCCGCCCTTTGCCACGGCTGGGTTCATGGCCGCACAGGCGGGGGTAGGTATGGGTACCGGACACTTTTTGGGAGCCATGCGCGTTGATGGATTTCGACCCGTCGACGAGTTCAAAGATAATATGGACAACTGGATCGGTGCTTTCCGCAAAGCCCGGGCCATTGAGGGCAAGCAGGTACTGATACCCGGTGACCCCGAGCGGGAAACCGAGGCCCTGCGCCGCCAGGATGGGATTCCATTGCTCGAACCCGTCGTTCAGTCGCTCAGCGAACTCGCCAGGCGTTTTGGGATTGATTTTAGCAAGGATTAATACCTTTGTTTCGTTTTTAACAGAAATTAATAGTCAACTATACGATGTCACGCAATTTTAAGGTCGGTGCATTCATCACCCTGGCGGTTCTCACCACCACGTTTACATTTTATTTCTGGCAGATTTTCCGGACACCCAACCTGCAGCTCGAAAAAGAGAACAGCTTTGTGCTGTATATTCCGGAAGGTGCCACGTACGAAACCGTACTGGATACGCTGAAAAAGAACGACGTAATAAATGATCAGGTGTCGTTCCGGTTTTTGGCCAAGTTGCTCAAATACCCCGAGCGGATCAAGAGCGGGCGGTATCTGATTAAGCCCAACGCTACCAACTACGCGGTAATCAGCAAGCTCCGGGAGGGCGATCAGGATGCAGTCCGACTGACTTTCAACAACATCCGGTTAAAAGAGGAGCTGATCGATCGTATAGGTCCCAAGTTTGAGTTTGGGGAAGAAAAACTACGCGAAGCCCTGTCTACACCGGCCGTTTGCCAGAAGTACGGCTTCGATACCACCACGGTGGTCAGTATGTTTCTGCCCAATACGTACGATATTTTCTGGGATGTAAGCACTGAGCGCTTCCTCGACCGGATGCACAGCGAATACAAAAAATTCTGGACGGATGAACGATTGGCTAAGGCCAAAGCCATTAATCTTACCCCCGTGGAGGTATCTACCCTGGCGTCCATTGTGGAGGAGGAGCAGGCCCGCAAGGTAGACGAGCGCCCCCGTGTAGCGGGTATGTACATCAATCGTTTGCAGTCAGGCATGCCTCTGCAGGCCGACCCGACGGTAAAATTTGCGCTGAAAGATTTTGGGATCAAACGAATCCTCACCGCGCAGTTGATGGTTGCCTCTCCCTACAATACCTACCGCAACGTCGGCTTGCCGCCGGGGCCCATTCGCCTGGCCGATCAGAACTCACTCGATGCGGTACTCAACTACGAAAAGCATGACTACACTTACATGTGCGCCAAGGCCGATTTGTCGGGGTATCATGCTTTTGCCGACAACTACGCGGAGCACCTGGCAAACGCCCGCATGTACCAGGCTGAGCTCAACCGGCGGAATATCATGAAGTAAAACCCCGCGCTATGTTTAGTTACGAAGTAAAAGGAATCCGGGTACGCTACGCGGATACCGATCAGATGGGGTATGTATACTACGGCAATTACGCCCGCTACTACGAGATTGGCCGGGTGGAAGCCTTACGAAGCCTTGACTTTCATTATAAAGTCATGGAAGAGGAGGGCGTCATGATGCCCGTGTACGAAAACCGATCGCGGTACCTGCGCCCGGCCCGCTACGACGACCTCCTCACCATTCGGGTGAGCATCCGGCACCTCCCCACGGCGCGGGTCATATTTGACTACGAAATCAGAAATCAGGAGGGCGTCTTGCTGAATACCGGCGAAACTACCCTGGTGTTTCAGCGGCGGGATACGGGTAAGTTGTGTACAGCCCCGCAGGCATTACTGGAAAAACTACGGCCCCATTACCAGCACTAAATCCAGATGAAGGATGTTTGAAAAATTACTTGAATATCGTCAGGTCAAGCGTTTCAACCAATGGCTGAAAAGTACCACCCTCTTCAAAGGTACTGTGTCACTGTACGATGTTCTGGTAAATCTTCTCAACAAGCTCATGGTCTATGACATAGACCAGCGCGCTTCGGCGGTGGCATTCAGTCTTACTCTTTCGGCGTTTCCTGCGATCATTCTCCTTTTTACCCTGATCCCCTATATCCCGGTCGAGAATCTGCAGCCACAGATTATGGAGTTTCTGCGCGAGGTAATGCCCCGCGGTATCTACTCCGAAGCCCAGATAACCATCATGGACATCATCAGCCGGCCCCGGCGCGATATTCTGTCCGTGGGTTTTATCCTCACCATCGTGACGGCTACCAATGGCATGGTATCGCTGATGCGGGCGTTTAATATCGTATACCACGACATTGACAACCGGAGCTTTCTGGAAACCCGGGCCATAGCGCTGATGCTGACCCTGCTGCTGGCACTGGTTATTTTCGTAACGGTGGTTTTGCTGCTGGTCGGCGACCGGGTCATGGCCATTATCAACGACTGGAATATCATCCAGGAAGTCTGGATCATCAACCTCGTCAATATTACCCGCTATACCACCACGCTGGCCGCCCTTACTGTGGGCGTTTCTCTGATCTACCGTTTTGCACCCTACCGGGTGGTCCGGTTGTCCTTCTTCAATGTGGGAGCTTTTGTGTCTTCGGCGCTCATTGTTCTCGCCACATTTGGCTTCTCCTTCTACCTATCCAACTTTGGTACCTACAACAAACTGTACGGTTCCATTGGCACCATGATCGCCTTCATGGTCTGGATTTATCTCATTGCCATGCTACTTATCTTCGGTTTCGAGATCAATGCCAGCATCATAATGTCCCGGCGAAAAAAACACGACAAAGAAAAATTGATTTAGTAAAGTGGATTTACGATTCCCGTTCGAAGTCTTTCAATATTCTTCAGCAAAGTTTCAAAACATATTATTTTCAGCTTTGTTTTATGTGGGATAAGGAGTAGCTGGTATGTGAAAGTCCCTTGGGAAGATTGACCGTTCACACAATTGGTCTGTTACATGCTGGTAATTGGTACGTCTATTGCGTATCATAAGGTTTTATGTCTCTCCCAGAAATACCAGCAAAGATTAATCTGATATCGTACAGACCGTACAGCATATGAAAACGCCGCTTGTTACCGTTATCTGCACCGCCTTCAACCACGAAGACTATATTCACGCAGCCCTGGCTTCGGTGGTTGCGCAGACCTATCAGAATATTGAGTTGATTGTCATTGACAACGGGAGTACCGATGCTACTTTGCAGAAAATCGATAGTTTTTGTCAGCAGCATTCCACAGTACATCGGATTGCCAACGCCTGGAACAAAGGGTTGTGTGCCGCCTTCAATCAGGGTTTCTTCCAGTCGCAGGGCAAGTACCTCATCGATCTGTCCGGGGATGACGTCCTGTTGCCCCACCGTATCGAACAGCAGGTTGCCTTTTTTGAGCAGCTGCCCGAAAAATACGGGGTGATCTTTTCCAATGCGAGGTATATCAACGAAGCGGGCGAGGGCCTCCACTTTCATTACCCGGTAGATGCCAAAGGCAGAGCCACGGTGCCAGTACCTACCGGCGATGTGTACAAGAATATCCTCGAACACTATTTCATCTGCACTCCTACCATGATGATACGCCGCTCGGTGATGGACGCCCTGGGAGGGTATGACGAGTCTCTTTGCTACGAGGATTTTGATTTCTGGGTCCGGTCGGCAGTTCAGTACAGCTATGCGTACCAGGATCAGATTCTGACCCACAAGCGTCTGCTTTCCACCTCGCTGTCGGGTCAGGTGCTGCGGCCGGGCAATTGCATATTGCAGTCAACTTATCAGGTATGCAATAAGGCCTACGACCTCAACCGAAATCAGGAGGAGTTTGACGCCCTGGCAAAACGAATCCGTACCTTTGTCAGGAAATGCTTTTACGCCGAGGAGTTTGAGCTGGCCATTCAGTTCAGAAAATTGCTCAATTACATCGAAGATCCCGATTCGGGTACGGAGCTGATAGTGCTTCTCTGCCGGCTCCGGCTGCCTGTCAACAAGCTATACCGTTTCTATATTTCTATCAATCAGATTCCTCTCACAAAGCGAGGTATTCTGAGAGGTTTTTAGTTGTTTTGGGAGAAATGGAATAAATGTTTCCTCTTCTAATCCAAAACGCAACTTACCCATGCCCGCCGAGTTACTGAAAATATACCCCGAGAATCCCGATCCCCGACGTATCAGGCAAGTGGCCGAGTGTCTCCGGGGAGGTGGGTTGGTTATATACCCGACTGATACCGTATATGGCCTTGGGTGTGACATTCACAACGCCCGGGCAGTTGAAAAGGTCGCCTGGATCAAAGGCGTAAAGCCACAGAAGAACGACTTCTCTTTTATCTGCTTCGATCTGAGCCACATTGCCGATTACGCCCGGGTTAGCAACGCCGCCTTCAAGCTCATGAAAAAGGCACTGCCCGGTCCGTTTACTTTTATCCTGGAAGCCAGCAACCGGGTACCCAAGCTGCTCAATACCAACAAGAAGACGGTTGGTATCCGGGTGCCCGACCATTCTATACCCCGCTCCATTGTGCGGGAGCTGGGCAACCCAATCATCACCACCTCCATCAAGGACGACGATGAGGTGATCGAGTATTCCACCGACCCGGAGTTGATTTTTGAAAAGTTTCAGCATCAGGTAGATATCGTAATCGATGGCGGCTACGGCGGCAACATAGGTTCGACCATTGTGGATGCCACCACCGACAATTTTGAGATCATCCGGGATGGCTTAGGAGAGTTGCCCTTGTACATTTAGTGTTGAAAAATTGTAACAAAGTGGGTAAAAAACTGTCTTATTGGAGGGGCGCAAATATTTTATTATGATTTTTTTGATATTCTCCCTCTCCTTTGCCATATTTGGTAATGACTGTTCATTTGCTAGAAAATCAGGTACATTCTCCGGGATTGGTCATTGAATTGCATTATCTGCCCTGCATCGAGTTTTTTACCTGTTTGCTCCAATTTGAAGAGATACACCTGGAAACCCGGGAGCTGTATGTGAAACAGACCTATCGTAACCGCTGCCATGTTCTGACAGCCAATAAGGTAGACAGGCTTACGGTGCCGGTGCTACATAGCGGGGGGAAGCAAGTGATGGGGGAGGTGCGCATCGATTACTCACAGGGTTGGGAGCGAACACACTGGGGTTGTTTACAGTCTGCTTACGGTAAGTCTCCTTTTTTTGAGTATTACGCCGACGAACTGAAAGCTGTTTACAAGAACAAGCCAGCCTATTTGTGTGAGCTTAACTACGCTTTACTGTCATTGTGTCTGAAATTCCTTGGCATAAAAAAAACACTTGCGTACACTTTGTCATACCAGCCACACGTTAAAAAGGCACTATTTGACGCCAGATCATTGATAAATGATAAAAAAGGGAAGGATAATTTTATTTTTTACAAAAAAGTACCTTACTACCAAACCTTTGGCAACGATTTTGTACCTAATTTGAGTATTATTGATTTGCTGTTCAACAAAGGGCCCGAAGCCCGTCAAATTCTTGCCCAATCCACAGTGCCTGCATACAAGGGCCAATTGAACAAAGCCTGATCAATATGCGTTATAAATAAAACTTAGACACATTATATTTCCTGCTATACATGGAATCTAAATTTTCAAATCGAGTAAAAGAAGTGATCTCATTGAGTCGGGAGGAAGCCCTCCGCCTGGGTCATGATTTCATTGGAGCAGAACATCTGTTGTTAGGGATGATTCGAGAGGGAGATGGCGTTGCCATTGGCCTGCTCAAGAAACTGGGGGTGTCGTTGGATGAAGTTCGGCTCACGATCGAGCAGGCCACCAAAGGTTCGGCCACCAACAACGTCAAGAATCTCCAGAACATACCCCTCACCCGACAGTCAGAGAAAGTTCTCAAAATCACCTATCTGGAAGCCAAGATATTCAAGAGCCCGCTGATCGGGACTGAGCACTTGTTGCTTTCTATTCTGCGTGATGAAGACAATGTAGCGACCCAGATCCTGCACCGTTTCAATGTAAACTATGAGGTAATTAAAGAAATGCTTGAATATCAATCTTCGGGTACCCCGCCCAGAATGGGGTCTGACACAGACGATGGCGATGATGATCCACGCTCAGGTATGTTTGGTAGCGGAGGTTCGTCCGGTAAGGAGTCCAAGGGAGCCGAGAAATCGCGTACCCCAGTACTTGACAATTTCGGACGGGATCTGACTAAGCTTGCCGAAGTGGGTAAATTGGACCCCATTGTTGGTCGTGAGAAAGAAATTGAGCGCGTTGCCCAGATTTTGAGCCGCCGCAAGAAAAATAATCCCATCCTTATCGGTGAGCCGGGAGTAGGTAAGACGGCAATCGCCGAAGGTCTTGCTCTCCGGATCGTCCAGAAGAAAGTGTCCCGGGTACTCTTTGGAAAGAGGGTAGTAACCCTTGACCTTGCCTCCCTGGTGGCGGGTACAAAGTATCGTGGACAGTTTGAAGAGCGGATGAAGGCAGTGATGAACGAGCTGGAAAAATCTCCGGACGTAATTCTGTTCATCGACGAGCTCCACACCATCGTGGGCGCCGGCGGTGCTTCGGGGTCACTGGATGCCTCCAACATGTTCAAACCCGCCCTGGCCCGTGGCGAAATCCAATGCATCGGCGCAACTACGCTCGACGAGTACCGTCAGTACATCGAGAAAGACGGAGCGTTGGCGCGCCGTTTCCAAATGGTCATGGTGGATGCTACTTCGGTAGAGGAGACCATTCAGATCCTGGAAAACATCAAAGATAAGTACGAGGACCACCACCACGTAAACTATACTCCCGATGCGCTCGAATCGGCCGTAAAGCTGTCTGAGCGTTATATTACCGACCGTTTCCTGCCCGACAAGGCTATTGACGTGATGGACGAGGTAGGAGCCCGGGTGCACATTAGTAATATTACTGTACCAGAAGATATCCTGAAACTCGAAGAGCAAATCGAGAATATCAAGCAGGAGAAAAACCGGGTAGTGAAAAGTCAAAAATACGAAGAGGCTGCTCAACTGCGCGACCGTGAGAAGAAGCTGATCGATCAGCTGGACCGCGCCAAGCAGCTTTGGGAAGAAGAAACCAAGCAGAAGCGCTACACCGTTACCGAGCAAAATGTAGCCGAGGTAGTGGCGATGATGACCGGCATTCCGCTGACGAACGTGTCATTGGACGAAGGCAAGAAATTGCTGAATATGGCCGAAGAGCTAAAAGGTAAAGTCATTGGTCAAAATCCGCCGATTGAAAAGCTGGTAAAAGCGATTCAGCGTACCCGCGTGGGCTTGAAAGATCCCAAGAAGCCCATCGGTTCGTTTATCTTCCTGGGGCCAACCGGGGTTGGTAAAACGGAGCTGGCCAAAGTACTGGCAACTTACCTCTTTGACAAGGATGATGCCCTGGTGCGTATCGACATGAGCGAATACATGGAGAAATTCAGCGTATCCCGGCTGGTAGGAGCGCCTCCCGGCTACGTAGGTTACGAAGAGGGTGGTCAGTTGACCGAGAAAATCCGCCGCAAGCCTTACAGTGTGGTTCTCCTGGATGAGATCGAGAAGGCGCACCCGGATGTGTTCAACATTCTGCTGCAGGTTCTCGACGATGGTATCCTGACCGACGGTTTGGGTCGTCGTGTCGATTTCCGGAATACGATCATCATCATGACCTCCAACATTGGAGCCCGTGACCTGAAAGATTTCGGAAGCGGCATTGGTTTCTCTACCAAAAACAAGGCAGAAAATCAGGACGAGATCATGCGTAGCACTATCCAAAGTGCCCTGCGCAAGGCGTTCTCTCCCGAATTCCTGAACCGACTAGACGATGTGATTGTGTTCAACTCGCTGCAACGCGAAGATCTGCACCGAATCATCGATATTTCTCTCGATAAGCTGTTCAGCCGGGTGAAGGGACTTGGCTACGAAATCGAACTTACGGTTGCCGCCAAAGACTTCCTGTCGGAAAAAGGATACGATCCACAGTACGGAGCACGTCCTCTCAACCGGGCCATTCAGAAATACCTGGAAGATCCGGTGGCCGAGGAAATTCTCAAAGGTGATCTGCGAGACGGAGACATCCTCGTAGCTGACCATGACGGTAGCAGCGAGCAGCTAACTATCAAAGTACGGAAAAAAGAAGAGGAAGTAACTAATTAGCCTCCTCTCTGACTATAAAATGAAAAAGGACTGCCTCAAAAGGGTAGTCCTTTTTTCATTTTAAGTAGAAAAATTTATATTCTTTCAGAAGAAGAAAAAAAGTGGCCTTGTATTTGATTGGTCCTGTTTTGATTCAATGCGCAAAATGGTATAAATTTGGTAGCCAAATGCAAAATTATTTTTTCATGGAAGAATCAAAGGAAGCAACAAGTGAAGAGGATCGGAAGAAGAAAAGGAAGTCTCCGAAAGATCAATCTTCCATCCGAAAGCCGTGGTGGCTGGTGGGTGTATTGGCATTGATCCTTTTACTGTTTGGTATTTACGTTCATTGGCTTAATTCGCCCCGGGTCATCGAGTACGAGAGTTTCTGGGCCTACCTGCTTGGTCCGCGGATGTCGCAGGTTATTCCAGATTCGGTTTTAGTAGCCCAACAGAGCACCGAGTTCGGGATGGCTTTCGATCCCGATGAAAACCCTCTGTCTGTTGATTCCATTGTCGACAGTTGGAATACAGAAGGCGTTTCTGATCCAGCCGCAGATACCCTTTCCAGAATTGGGTTTGAGGAATCAATCACGGCTGCTCCATCCCCCACTTTCGAGGCTCCGCTATCTCCCATAGTATCGCCAGCTTATTATATCAAGGCTGGGGAGTTCAAAACAAAAAGTTCGGCTTTGTTTCGCATCAAAGAGTTACAACAGGGCAATTATTCATCCAGACTGATTGAGCCTTCCACTAGCGGAGGTACCTATATCGTGGCGGTAGGAGATTTCGAAGACTACGCTAAGGCGCGCGAGCAATCCCGGGCCATAAATTTTATTCTGGAAATAAAATCTACCGTAGAAAAGAAAAATTAGGGCTTTCCGAATTAGGGACGAGAGTGTCTATGGCTTGGAAAACAGATAGGTGCCGAAGGAGTAAGCCACAAAGAGGGCAAATAGAATAAGGCCCAGGCCGATCATCAAAACCAGAATCCGGGAGCCTACTTCGAAGGCGGTCTTTGGGGTGCCATCCTCTTTCACAGGCTTTTTGTACAGAATAATGAAGTAGCCGATCGTGTAGGCTATGATAAAAAAGAGGATTGCTCCCAAAACGATGCGTGCCATAGGCTGGGGGTTGTTGTCAGTACGAATATAAGTACTTGGGAGCCAAAATACGCCCGTTCCGTGCAACATCACCGCATTTTTGCGCACAATCTGCGAATCACTTACCTTTGCCGGCAACCTGGTAAATCAATTTTACAAATCCCAATGCCGTGGAGCACCCCGTATCGTTGTGGACTCACGGCAATTTACTATTCATGAAACTACTCGAAAACAAGGTAGCTCTCGTTACGGGAGCCTCGCGCGGAATCGGCCGCGCTATTGCCCTGCGTTTTGCACAGGAAGGGGCCCATGTGGCCTTCACGTTTTTATCCAGCATTGAGAAAGGGCAGGCGCTTGCCGCTGAACTCGAACAGTTTGGGGTGAAAGCCAAAGGCTACCGCTCAGACGCCTCTGATTTCAAAGCCGCCGACGACCTGGTCATTGAAGTGATCAAGGATTTCGGGCAACTGGATGTGCTGGTCAACAATGCCGGCGTCACGCGTGACGGCCTGCTGATGCGGATGAGCGAAGAGCAGTGGGATACCGTGATCAACATCAACCTGAAATCGGTGTTTAACCTCACCAAAGCAGCTACCAAGTCCATGATGCGGGCCAAGAGCGGTTCTATCATCAACATTACGTCGGTAGTAGGGATCCGGGGCAACGCCGGGCAGGCCAACTACGCCGCGTCCAAGGCAGGTATCATTGGTTTTACGAAGTCGGTAGCGCTGGAGCTGGGCTCACGGAATATCCGCTCCAACGCCGTGGCTCCGGGCTTTATCGAAACCGAAATGACCGACGCGCTCGACGAAAAGGCCCTGAACGAATGGAAGCAGAGCATTCCGCTCAAAAGGGGAGGACAGGCCGACGAAGTAGCGGACGCCTGCGTGTTCCTGGGATCTGACATGTCGCGCTATATCACAGGACAGGTGCTACAGGTTGATGGTGGAATGCTGACCTAGCACGCCCAACAATTACTCTTTGGGGGAAGATTTAAATCTTCCCCCAAACCATTCATAGGGTTTTAAACGTTATGGTTGTATCTTGTCCCATCTCAACTCCTAAACCTACCATCTGAGACCCACGCTTCTTCCATGCGATCCGAATTATTTCTACAGACATCACCCTGGTATATTTTGCTTTGCCTGGTGGCGGGCTCGGCTTACGCGTACTTTTTGTACAAGCCCGACCCTTCCTGGAGCAAACGCCTGAACGCCTTTCTGGCCATTGTGCGCGGAACGCTGGTATCAATTCTGTGCTTTCTGCTGTTGGCTCCTCTGGTGCGTACCATACAGACTACCACCGACAAAGCCAAGATAGTTCTGGCCATTGATAACTCGCAATCAGCGGCTGAAACCGGGCAAAGCGCCCTGGCATCGCTGGAAGAAGCCCGGCGGCAGCTGGCCGAGGAGGGGTTTGAGGTAAGTATTCAAACCCTCAAACCG
>CATMVR010000102.1 GCA_950075905.1 uncultured Persicitalea sp.
GCCTTGCATGTATTAGGCCTGCCGCTAGCGTTCATCCTGAGCCAGGATCAAACTCTCCATAGTAAATTACTTGTGTGGCTCCGACCCGAAGGTCTCGGCCTGTCTTAATCACGCTACATCTTTGCGTCTCTTCAGTATGTCAAAGAACGTTGCCCCGGGGTTGCTTTCACTCTCCCGAAACCTGTGGCAGCCCTCGTTCGTGCTGCCGTTGTTCCCGATTGGGAGTGCAAAAGTGGGAGGTTTTTTTTTACTGTGCAAGCACACCGCAAAAATAATTTTAGGAGTTTTTTAGTCCACGCTGATTATCAATCATTTCCACCCGAAATTTTTTTCACTTTTTCTTACCCCTCCATCCCCGACGCCCGAAAGTACTCCAAGACGTGCAGCTTCAGCAGGCTCTCCTGAGATAAAAGATCCCCAGAAGGTAGTGCGTGAACAAGATCCCAGTGGGGCCAGCCGTCTTCGTCGGTTCCCCTAAACTCGTAGTAGCCTGATAAGCTCAGGACACTACAAATGCCGATATGCATCAGATCCTGCTTTTGCTCCTTAGTAAAGTGCAGAGCACCCTTGCCCAATTCCTGCACACCGATGAGGAACAGTACCCCGTTTAAATCGGCTGGCTTCTTCCCAATCAAGGATTCCAGCTTTTGCAGCAAGGCCTCCCACTGCATATCCAAAGTTCCTTCCATACTAATCATGAGGGGTTAGCTACTTCAGATAGCGCTTCCCAGTACTCGAAGGCGCGCCGCAGGTGCGGAATAACGATGGTTCCCCCGATTAAGGTAGCGATGGAAAATACTTCCTGTATCTGCTGATCTGTGACGCCCAATTCCTTACATTTACCTAAGTGGTATTTAACGCAATCGTCGCAGCGCAAAACCATAGAACAGGCGAGCCCGATCATTTCTTTGGTAATAACATCTACGCTACCTGGTGCATAGGTATTAGTATCGAGGTTGAAGATTCGTTTGAGGATAAGGTTATCCGAGCCCATAATTTTCTCATTCATCCGGGAGCGGTAGTCGTTGAATTCTTCTACGGAGTTCATAAAGCGTATTGAAAGTTTGAATGCAGGAACTATAACGTGAACAATTGACAAAGAGTTTGCATGAGAACAAATCTCTCTAGGTACTGGTACGATTTCGTGGATTTGCTATTTCCGCGCTGCTGTGAGGCCTGTGAAAGAGCTTTGACGGGCAGCGAAGCTATCATCTGTACGGATTGCCGGGTAACATTACCCCGAATGGAGTCAGATAGCGCCCTGAGAGCAACACTCGCCTCAAAATTTGTCGGGTATCGTGAGATAAAGGGGGTATCTGCATACCTGGCCTTTACTAAGAAAGGAAAAGTACAGAACCTACTGCACGCCCTGAAATACAAAAAGCAACAGGAAGTGGGCGTGCTGTTGGGAAAAATGATGGCTCAGGAGGCAATGGCGTTCGGTACTTTTCCCAAGGTCGATTTTATAGTCAGTATACCTTTGCACAAGGATAGGCTAAAAGAACGGGGATATAATCAAAGTGATGCCTTTGCCCGGGGGCTTTCGGAAGTGACGGGCGTAGCCTGGTCGGGAGAAGCTTTGCGGCGGATTCGGTACACGCAATCGCAAACCGGCAAGTCCAAAATCGAACGGCGAAAAAATGTACAAGGGATTTTTGAGGTAGCGCAAAAGGAACAAATAGCCGGGAAAAGCATTTTACTCGTTGATGATGTACTCACCACCGGGGCTACTCTGGAAGCGTGCACGGAAGCGCTGATTCAGGCGGGATGTAGCACAGTATATATAATGACAATAGCCGCAGCTCAGTAATGAGGCTGCGGCTATTGCAATAGATTATTATTTTGCCTTGTCTTTTAGGCTTAGCGATTGCGTCCGGTGGAGATCATCGCGCAACGGAATCCTACGGTAGCCGTAGAGGAATCCTGTTCCATAAAGCGACGTGTTCCGGGCGACATCCAGTAGGCCACATCAGACCATGAACCTCCCTTATAAACACGGATATTGTCACTGATCAGCGAGTTGCTGTTTTTGGAGTCATAGTTTTTAGCCTCATCCATGTAGCCATCCCGACGCAGGGAGTTCAGATCGTTGAAGTCCATGTAGGAAAGCGGGCGGTACACGTCCTGCACCCATTCGTTCACGTTTCCGGCCATATCGTACAAGCCGTTGTCATTGGCAGGATACGAACGAATCTCCTGCGTGATGATAGCGCCGTCGTTGGCTTTACCGGCAATACCTGCATAGTCACCACGGCCACGCTTGAAGTTGGCCAACATGGTACCCTGCTTACGACCCCGGGGTTGGCGGAGCGTAGAGCCGTCCCACGGATAAATACGCTGGTTGGACTGGTTCTCGTCGGCATATTGGGTACCAATCATCCCCTTGGCGGCGTACTCCCACTCGGCTTCTGTGGGAAGGCGGTAGTTGGGCAATACATAGCCACTCTCCACGGAAAGGCTGGTTGGTTCGGTGGTTGAAGCCACTTCGGCCTGAGCGGGTTCCTTTTTCTTACCAAAAGAAATGCCCTTTTTAGCCTTTTGGCCATCGCCGCTCCCTTTAGCAAACATCGACAGGTTGACTGCATTGGTACGCCAGGTGCAGTAATCGGTAGCCTGCGACCAGGATACGCCTACCACCGGGTACAGGCGGAAGCCCGGGTGCCGCAAGTACATGTTTACGTACGAGTCATTGAACGACAGCGGGTTGAACCATACGTTGGTGTCAGGCAGGGCCCGGCGATAAAACTCCTCGGAGGAATCGCGCTGTACGGCGTCCAGATATTCGAGGTAATGCACGTTGGCCACCTCGGTTTCGTCCATATAGAAAGACTGAATACTCACCGTCCGCTCGAGGTTGTCGCGGGTACCCATGACGTCCTCTTCCAGCGAGCCCATGGTAAAGCGACCGCCTTCAATAAAAACCAGGTCAGGACCGGCCGGAAGCGCTTTGTACTGCTTCACCTGAAAACCATCCTCGGTATTGTAGGCCAGGCCGGTTTTAGAACTAGTCTTGCCGGGTTTAAGGCTAGTTGGTTCTTTTTTCTTACAGGAGCTGGCCACAACCAGTACCGTAAGTACCAAGGCCAGCGATCGGATACCAATACTACGCATGCAAATCATTGCTTTTAAGTGGCTTAAATTATTGTATATCATATTGTATTACGGCTCGCAAAGATAGAAGAGTCTATCAAATTTCTCTTCATTCTCCCCTATCTGCTCAAATCTTCCAAAATACTTTGCGCTTCGCTCAGGCTAGTGACTTCCTGACAGATCAGGATGAGTTTTCCTTTGCTATCCTTCAAGGCCGTACGTTTAGGATGCTTTTGAATGTAATCAATTACCTTACCAAACTTGGGCGACTGAAAGAATTTGTCGTTCTGGGAAGAAACGAAGTATCCTTTCATGGTATTGCTTTTCAAAGTCAATTTTTCAAAATGAAGAATTTCTGCCGCCAGACGTAAGCGCACGGTGCGCAGAAGGTTCTGGACTTCAAGGGGTAAAGGACCAAAGCGATCCAACAGTTCGGCTTCGAAAGCATTGAGTTCGTCCTCTCCTTTCAAACTATCCAGACGCGTATATAACGACAGTCTTTCTGAAATATTCTTTACGTAGCTCTCGGGGATAAGCGTTGCGTAGTCGGTTTCGATCTGGCAGTCGGGCAGGAGGTCCTGCGGCACAGTCAGCGTGTTAGCAAAGAGGTCCTTGAATTCGTTCTCTTTTAGCTCCTGCACGGCTTCATCGAGCATTTTGTGGTACAGCTCATAGCCCAGATCATTGACAAAGCCACTCTGCTCGGCCCCCAGCAGGTTGCCCGCCCCACGAATATCCAAATCGCGCATGGCTACCTTGAAACCATCGCCCAACTCCGAAAACTCTTCGAGGGTCTGCAAACGCTTGCGGGAGTCGTTGGTAAGCCCTGAGGTGGAGGGAGTGAGTAAGTAACAAAACGCCTTGCGGTTGGAGCGCCCCACCCGGCCCCGCATCTGATGCAGATCCGAAAGTCCAAACATGTGGGCGGAGTTGATGATAATGGTATTGGCATTGGGGATGTCGATACCTGACTCAATAATATTAGTGGAAACCAGCACGTCGTACTCACCTTCGATAAAGCGCAGCATGGCCCGCTCGAGGCGGTCGCCTTCCATCTGTCCGTGGGCTACGCCGATGCGCGCTTCCGGCACGAGACGCAGAATGATGTTGCCGATGGATTCGATATCGTTGACCCGATTGTGCACAAAGAATACCTGCCCGCCCCGGTTGATCTCGAAGCTGATGGCATCGCGGATGAACTCCTCGCTAAACGAGTGTACCTCCGTAGTGACCGGCTGCCGGTTGGGGGGGGGGTGGCAATGACCGAAAGGTCGCGGGCACCCATGAGCGAAAAATGCAGCGTACGCGGAATGGGCGTAGCCGTGAGGGTAAGTACATCCACATTCACCCGCATTTCTTTGAGCCGGTCCTTGGCCTTTACGCCAAACTTTTGCTCCTCATCCACAATCAGCAGGCCCAGGTCTTTGAAATTTACATCCTTATTCAGGATGCGGTGGGTACCAATCAGAATATCAATTTTGCCATCAGCGGCCTCTTTGAGCGTTTCCTTGATTTCTTTGGAACTCTTAAAGCGATTGATGTAGCCCACCCGGGCCGGGAAGTCAGCCAGGCGTTCGCAGAAAGTTTTGTAGTGCTGCATGGCCAAAATAGTGGTAGGTACCAGTACGGCTACCTGCTTGCTGTCGCATACGGCCTTGAAGGCGGCGCGGATGGCAACCTCCGTTTTACCAAAGCCCACATCGCCGCACACGAGGCGATCCATGGGGTGGCTTTTCTCCATGTCGTCTTTGACGTCGTTGGTAGCTTTGGCCTGATCGGGTGTATCCTCGTAGATAAAGGAGGATTCCAGCTCGGCCTGCAAATAATTATCGCGCCCGAAGGAAAAACCGGGCGCGGCCCGGCGCTTGGCGTACAGCGCAATGAGCTCGTGGGCGATGTCTTTGAGCTGTTTTTTGACGCGTGATTTTTTGTTTTCCCACTCCGCCGAGCCCAGCTTGTTCATCGCCGGGGGGGTACCTTCCTTGCCAGTATACTTGGCAATCTTGTGCAGGTTATGCACGCTCACGTACAGTAGGTCGTTGTCGCGATACACCAGCCGTACAGCTTCCTGCTCCTGCCCGTTGACTTCCTGCTTTTCCATGCCAGCAAAACGCCCGATGCCATAGTCCACGTGCGTTACGTAGTCGCCGGGTTGCAGGGTTTTCAACTCTTTCATCGTTATCGCCTTCGCTTTGCTGAATCGTACCTTGATATGGTACTTATGAAAGCGGGAAAATATCTGGTGATCCGTATAGCAGGCTACTTTGAGCTGCTCGTCGATAAAGCCTTCGCGCAGGGAGATGCTCAACGGCCGGAACTTGACGAAGGGGTCAAGATCTTCAAAAATCCGTTCGAGGCGGTCGAGCTGCCGGGGCTGCTCGGCGGTAATGATATTGGTAAAGCCTTTTTCCTGATTTTCGGACAAGTCGCCGACCAACCGGGCAAAATCCTTATTAAAGGAAGGCTGCGGCTTAGAGGTGTACTGTATTTTGTTTTCGTTCTTAAAATAGAACTTCCGGCCAAACTCTACCGTCTTGAACTCCTTGATCTGATTGAGAAACCCCCGGCGGGTTTCAAACAGGGCTTCGGGTTGAGAAACTATCTGTACCCCTCCACCCGTCACTTCCTGTAAGGCATGTTGGGCTTTTTCAAACGAGTTTTCGATGATTTCCAGCGTCAGCTCCACGTCTTTGAACCAGAGCAGAGCTGTTTCGGGCAGGAAGCTCAGAAAAGACTCCCGGGTTTCGTATTCCAGCTTTTGCTGAATGTCGGGTACGATGTTGATCTGATTGACCGACTCGACAGAAAGTTGCGTCTCGGGATCGAAGGAACGCAGGCTTTCTACTTCATCGCCGAACAATTCTATGCGGTACGGGTACTCACTCGCGTACGAAAACACGTCCACGATTCCCCCACGCAGGGAGAATTGCCCGGCTTCAAACACAAAATCAGTTATTTCAAAGCCATAGTCGTGCAGAAACTCGGTCAAAAAAGCGGGATCTAGTTTTTCGCCCACCTTTATAGAAAAGGTATTGGCCAGCAGCGACCGCTTGTTGATCACCTTCTCGAAGAGGGCTTCGGGGTAGGTAACAATCTGATACGCGCCGGGTTTGGCTACGTTGAGCTTGTTCAGGATTTCGGCCCGCATGAGCACGTTGGCGTTGTCGATGGCCTCGTACTGGTAAGGCCGCTTGTAGGAAGTAGGATAAAAAAGGATATCCTCCGCTCCCAGCAGGCTTTGCAGATCGTTTTGAAAATAGGCTGCTTCTTCGCGGTCGCTAAGTACATACAGCGACAGGCGCGGCGTATGCTTGCGGTGCAGGGCAGCGGCTACCACGGCGTCGAGGCTACCCACCAGTCCCTTGATCTGAACGCGGGCGTCGGCGGCAGCTTTTGATTTGATCTGACTGGCGAGTAGCTGCACGTAGCTATCGCTGCTATATAGGGTTAAAAAATCCTGTATTTCCAATGAAAATAATTATGTTAAGGGCCCGACTTTTCACCAGGGAGTAAAAAACCAGGGCCGCAAATCAAAAACACGAAAAGCCGTCGAAGGCAAAACCTCCGTCGGCACTACGATTAACAACACTTTTCCTACATTTGTTGCAGGGCTGACGGGATAAATACTTCTTTGTCTTCGCACTATCTTTCAACAAAGGTAAAAGAGCAGAATACTGAAAAAGCTCCTTCACGGAAAATTAATACCTCCAAAAATCAATGATTGAATGGCTGAACCTCTCCCTGCACATGGGAGAATTTGCAACAACTCCGCTCGAAATTCTGGGTTTTATCACCGGGGCCATCTGTGTGTATCTCAATACCCAGCAGAACGTGTGGGGCTGGTTTTTTGGCATCATCAACGCCGTTCTGTATGCCTTTGTATTTCTGCAAGCAAAGCTCTACGCCGATATGGGCTTGCAGGGCTACTACTTCATAACGAGTATATACGGCTGGTGGATGTGGCTATACGGAGGAAAAAACCAGGAGTCGCTGCCCGTAAGCCGGACGCCCGTGCAGTTGTATGGACTATTCATCGGCCTGTTTGTGGCTGCTACGGTGCTGTGGGGATTTCTGCTCAACCGCTACACGGATGCCAGCCTGAGCTACGCCGACTCAGCCCTGACGGCAGCGAGCCTGCTGGGCCAGTATATGATGGCCCGCAAGTACCTCGAAAACTGGCTGGTCTGGATCGTAGCCGACTTGTGCTACGTAGGGCTGTATGTGTTCAAAGACCTGCATCTAACGGCCTTGTTGTACGCGGTATTTCTGGGATTGGCCGTGATGGGCTACGTGCAGTGGCGGCGGGCGCTCCTGCTCGATGCCCGGCAATCCTCCTAGCTTAGCACGCTGAAAGGAATTTCCTGCTCTTCCAGAATCTGCCGGATACGACTGCTGTCTTCAAAAAGAATTCGCAGCTCTTTTTTGGAAAAGCCCTCCTCTTCGTCTTCATCCAGCCACTTCCAGTCTTCGGCCGTAGCCTCAAAGAGATCAAGCATCAGGGATATCCTGTCTTCTGACTTTTCCTTGGAGAGCCAGTCGGAGCTATGGTCAATGAAGATCACAATTTTCTGCTCTTCGATCCATTGCAGGTCGTTGAGCAGTTCGTCGAGCGAGTCCAGGTTCTGGCCAAAGTAGTCCGGAAAGTCAAGAGCGAGAGCAATTTGCTCGTAGAAGGCTTTCAGGGTAGTAGCCTGCGAACCGTCTACACGGGCAATGTACCAACCATCAAAAGCTTGTGATGGATCGGTACCGGCGGGCAGGAACAGGAAATGGGTACTTTTCATAATAAACTCTATTTACGGCTCACACCGGAGAAGTATTTCTGCATTGTAAAGGTAAAAATACAAGTAAATGTTCTAAAACTATTCCACGGAAAGTACCTCCGTAAAAGAATTGTAGTGGTCGCGGGTGTACCAGGCTCTACCGTCTGAGCCGGTTACGAGCCGTTCGGCACCGCGGTTTTTGCCTTCTTTTTTGGGGTTCACGTCCCACTCCCGGTACTGAATCCGCCGACCGTCGCCGGTAGTTTGTGGCAGATGCTTTTCATAATTGCCAAACTTTCGCCCGCCTACATAGCCCTCAGGCGCCCGGTCGTACTTTCGGATATGCGTCAATACCACGTACACCTTAGCCGGAATGGCATTGCTGTTCAGGGTAGACTCCGACTCGCTGACTGGCGGCGGCGGCGGCGGGGTCTGGGCAGCCGGTGCCGAACGGAGTTTCTCCGTAGCGGCCAGCGATTCCTGATCCGACGAAGAACGGCAGCCGGTCAGATTCAAGGTTGTGCCCAGCAGAAGAAAGCCCAGAAAAAAAGGAAGAAATAGCTTTTTGAATGTATACCGCATTTTTAACAAACAAAACAATGAAACATAAATTAAAAATAACAAAAAACCCCTTCCATAGCTCATGAAAAGGGTTTTGACACTCATTAAGCGTCTGATGGCTTAGTTTAAGGAGAATAATGGTAAGCGTAAAGCTACCATATTATTGAACATCAGTTCAGAAATTGTTGGGCTCATGTAATCAATCAACGGGAAATCTGACACAATGGTCATTACTTCTATTTCGCTTTCAGCTTTTACTACGCACCATAGTTTGGATCGGTCGGCCGTCAAGGCATATGACATGAGAGTACCCTGTTCCATCAACTCATTCACCTTTTGGCGCTGAGCGGGAATCTTCCGCGCAAAATCCTCCGTAATCTCGGATGGAAATTGTATTTCTACCATAAATTGACTCATATCAAGCTATTGTTAAATGTCAGAGCGTAGCCGTTGCCATTACCTTATTAACAACATTTAGCTCATCATCGTTGACGCTATGGGCAAAATTTTTGTAAAGTTTTGCCAAAACATTGGCATTTAGAGATTTAAATACCTCTTCCGATTCAAGTACCCGCTCCTTGGGAATATGAAAATCAACGTCGCTGCACCCCAGAAAAATCGGGGTTTGGGCAAAATCTCCCGCATAGGCGGGCAGCTTTCCCTCCGGGCCAATAAGCCCACCGCTCAGACCAAAAATTCCTCCATAGCGCTGCGGATTACGGGCGGCGTATTCGAGCGAAAGGCAGGCACCCTGTGAAAACCCCAGTAAGAAAATCTGCTCGTACGTAAAGCCCTGTCTCTCATGTAAATCTTTCACAATAGTATCGAGCACGGTCAGCGCGGACGACAAGCCCGGCTCATTTTCCTCAATGGGCGCCATAAAGGAGTACGGATACCAGGTATTTTGGGTTGCCTGCGGCGCCAGGTAGGCCACATTAGGGGTGGTGAGATGCTCTGATAACGACAGAATACTCTCCGCCGTAGCGCCACGGCCGTGTATCATCACCATCACTTTGTCCGCTTTGTCCAGGGCTGCTCCCCGAGTTACGATTGCTTTGGGATTGTGTTGTAGTTGCATGCTTTCAGAAATTTGACCGGGGCATCACTGCCCCGGCGTACTTTAAATTTATTTGGCTTCGGCTACCAGTACGGGTAGCTCGGCCTCGATTTTTGCCCGGCGGGGCTCGTACCACTCGGGCAGTTTGAGCGAAGTACCCAATGATTCGAGGGGTTCATCTATCGCAAAACCCGGAGGGTTGGTAGCTATCTCGAACAAAATACCGCCCGGCTCGCGGTAGTAGATGCTATGGAAATAATTACGGTCCAGTACTTCGGTGGGGCTATATCCGGTAGAAAGCAACTCCTCGCGGATCGCGAGCTGGGTTTCGTCGGTATCGGTCGAGAAGGCCACGTGGTGCACCGACCCCGCGCCCTGCAAGGCTCGTACGTCTTTGGGCGAATATACTACATCTACATAGTTGCCCGGTCCGCCCGCACCCGCCTGAAAACGGTAGCGCCCTTCTTCTTCGGCTACTAAGGTATGCTGCATGGGATTAGTGAGCAGCGCCACGGTACGATCCACGCTAAACTCATTTAACGATACTGTATGGAAGCCGCGGACGGCGTATTCCAGCGGGATTTTGCCGTTATCCCAGCCGGGCCGGGTGTCATTGGTTGTGGCCACCAATTCTACGCCCATTCCGTCGTAGTCTTCCAGCCGCAGGTAGCTTTCATCAAAGCGCTGATAGGGACCGGCGTACGGGATACCAAATTGCGTGAGGCGGTCCATCCAGTAGCGGAGCGAGGCCTGAGGAATAGAAAAAGCAGTATAGGTAAGCTGCCCTCCCCCCTTGCGGCCCCGGCTGAGTCCCTCGTAAGGAAAAAAAGTAAGGATGCTGCCGGGGCTTCCGGTTTCGTCCCCGTAGTACAGGTGGTACACATCGGGCGCATCGAAGTTGATGGTTTTTTTCAACATCCGTAAGCCCAGAATACCTACGTAAAAATCTACATTGCGTTGTGCATCGCTCGCCAGTGCCGTGACATGGTGGATGCCGTTTATGAGTGTGTTCATGATTTGGTTTTATTTTATGTGTATCAACATTTAATGTAAATACATTTAATTTATGGATAAAGTTTCAGTGCTTTTATTTTTTACGTATCACTTCTGTTGGAAGGCTCCAAAGTTTGCTTCATCGCTCTCAAATATAACTTTTTCCTGTTCCTAATAGCAATTTAA
>CATMVR010000103.1 GCA_950075905.1 uncultured Persicitalea sp.
TCAGTAGTTAGATCTTTAATTGATATTTTCATAATGAGCAAAATTACAAAAATATTTACATCGCAACAAGTCTAATGCCCCGTGTCTAATTCTCATACTAATATAAGAGTCTAAACCAAAGTCACTATGGGAAATAAACATATCCCTAATCTTAATAAAGAGTCGCAAATAGTTATACTTTAAAAGATTCGAAGTGTATTTAATATCTTGTGCGGATGTAGCTACTAACTGTTTTTTATTATTCACTTCCTGAACATTTAGCACCGAAAAATTATCTCCAAGAATATCGAGAAACATTTCAATTTCTGGAATATTTAACGAATCTAATTCTATTGCACGATTAAAAGTATCTCGAAGTTCCTGGCCAGTAGCTAGTTGTATACCAGTCACATCCACATATATTTTACTTTCATTTATTTGTTTTATTCCTTTTCTAATCTCTATATTACTACTTAGATGTTGTAGCTCACGAATATATTCTTCAAAGTTAGAAGGATCTATTTCACAAAGAAAACCCAAAACAGCCATTCGTTCATTATCCAAATCATCTTCACTTTCATAAACATTATAAGATTTTCCTAGAGTTTCCTGTAAGCAAACATTTTTCAGAAAGTAAACAAGTGCCAATTTATCAATATCATCAACATGGTTACGTAATTCACTAGGCCTTTCTTCACCAATACCTAGCATAAAGTTATCAAACGCTATCCAAATATCATTAGTACTTATTTTATAGTTTAAGGCATATTGTGTTAATAGTATTGGAGTAAATATTGAGAGGTTAATATCATCACTATCTTCCATCAACGCTACTGAAATTAAATGCCTATTGCCCAACCTACTATGGAAACCTTCCTCAGCTAAGTTTGCAGACGCAACCCAACGTATTGCATCACCAAATCGACTCAGTGACAACAAGGCAACTGCTTTTACATGCAACAGATAGTCTTTATTGTATTTGATATTAAGATAAGATTGAAAGCTATGTGAATCTAACGTTTGATTTATGGCTTCTAATGCCAATTCCATTTTTTGTTTAAAAAAAAGAATATCTATTTCAATTAACTTTTTTTGGAATAAATCTATGTTGCCTAAATCAGCATCAAGCCATCCATATACATTCTTAATATAGCCAGAATATATATTTAAAATCGTTGAGTTTCTAAAAAGAGGATGTTTGTGTAAAAGATCTAACTTCATAGAAAATGATATTGCATCAGGGTTAGCAAGGGCACCACAGGCGATAGACGCTTTTCGGATGTTAATATTCCCTCCTTCAATCGAATAATGTTTGCAAAAAATTTGGAATATTTCCCAAGAAAACCGAGTACCTTTGAATGTGTAGCAATGCTTCAAAAGATTACTTAGTGCATTGGAAACCTGCTTGTTTTTACAGAATACATTATATATATCTTGTATTAAATGAAATGCAATTGAATCAATTGCAAACGGGTTTTTTAAGTCCTTACTTGTATAAATTGATGCAAGAATATATAATTCATATAATTCGATTAAATATGGATATTGGATTAATCCTTTAGATGCTACTTCGATAGCCTGAGCATATTCTCCACTATAAAATAAGTTATTGACTTCACATGATACTACTGTACTATGATCTATTTCAACTTCTCTGATTGAATTATGCATCAATAGTAAATTATGTAATAATGGATCAGGGACGATTTCATACATTCGCTTAATCCATGGTAGTAATTCTTCAAAGTTATTAGCATCATCTTCTGTTGATGAAAGATAAAGGCATATTTCAATAAATGTGTTGTATCGATCGATTACTGACGATCTTGCATCCACTTTCATGATCATTCCCCAACTAGTAGAGCCTTCATTCGAAGGAATAAGTTTAAATTTATAATACTCTTTATCGAGCTCAGATCCCTCTTTTAAAGCCGATTCAAAAATTTCACTAAATTGATAAAGTGGCATGTTTTTTTCCGAACGAAGGCTTTGGAAATATGCAATTGTTCTTACTACGCCTTCAATATCGTCAGATTGGAAATCACCCGTAGCAATTTTATTGCTCTTTAATCCACCATTATATTCATTTGTTATTATCACTTGATTTATTGCCCATTGAGAGTAACAAATAGTCGAATTAACAAGCTCGATTGTAGTCAAAGCCTCAGCATATTCTCCTTTCAAAAGGTGAGATTCGTATCTAGACTTTTGGACAAGATAGTTTCTTAAGTGAAGAGAATATGGTTGCATTGATTTAAGATACCATTCAAAATTAGTATTGAGTGAGTAATCCTCGCGTCGGGTTTCTTTATTTGCAACAACTTTTCTAATTTCTTTATATGACTTTGGTAGAGGGTTTTCTAAAACAAAGTCCCTTTGTGAAGAGCTTAGCTGATCTAGAATTCTAGAAAATTGCTGGGCAGACATAGCATATCTAGCATCAAGGTGAATTTGAGCGAGATTAGCTTTTCCAATTGATATTGTTCTTCCAGCTTGACGACGAAGGCGACGACCAATTGACATTAAGGGGGGTAGTAAAATTAAATATTATAAAAATTACAAAATGACTTTTTATTCAGCAGTCTGTTTTATATTCTATATTACATAGGTTTGCTAAGGTAACGATAAGATTTTTATAACCAACCATTTAACCTGTGCTAACCCTAGCCGGGCCGCGCCCAATTTGCAATTGGGTGTTGCATCATCTAGCGTTTTCAACGCGGCAGAGTAGCTCGATTCTCATGTGTTGGCTTGTACCAAAAATCCAAATCAGGCTTTTCTGTAACATTATCGGCCGAATTTACTGAATTTCGAGGGTCCCCGTGCAGACCTAAGGCAATCCCGCCAACGATCAGAAAATCAACGGAGTGCCTGTTAATCACATTGCAAATATGACGAATCAGATCGTTAAGTTCCATGTATAGGATTTCAATTTCTATGTACGGGCTAATTCTTTTCCGGGGAAGATTTGTGATTGATCAGGTCCTGTCTCATTGAAACCATAAATTGCCTTATCTTCTCATGACGCTCCATTACTACGGCGGCATTAGACGAGTCTATCGACTTTGCGCTTGCTTTCATTTCCTGAAAGCTTTCATATTTCTCTATCTTTTCCATGTGAGAGCGGCTTTTCATACAAATAAATATAAATAATGCTACATTTAAAATGAAAAGGCAGCAAGTGTACTTCCGCCGTTAGACGAAGTGTTATGAAAAAGCCGTTATGCGTCGTCTTCCGTAGAATAACTGCGCATTAAATATAAACGGCTGACCGGGCAGGCGATCCGGTGGAATCGGTCCAACGCAATTCCACTTTTATAGTCCACAAATGTATTTGATAGGGCCCAAACCTAAGAAAATCCTTTCCCCTGGTTATCTCCCTCAGCCCACACACCTATGCCCAAAAATTCTTAAATTCTTTATCTCTTCATAATCCGTATGAGCAGGGTATTTAAAGGTAAAGTGGGGTGGGTCATTGCAAGTGGCCTTATACTTTGCTGTATTTTCTGTGGAGGAAGTGGGTATTTATGAAGAAGGTGTAAGCCAGAATACCCTATCTTTGAAAGATCAGGGATAAATAAACCGTTTCATATCATTTGAAAATACGATTTCTCCACATTGCGGGCCTGTTTTTTTTCGGAATCCTGCTCATGGGTGCATTATTAGCTACCCTCATGCCCCTTTTTCCGTCTAAGGAGTGGTACTTCCGCATTTTTGACTATCCCCGGCTTCAAACCTTCTTCATGGCCGGTCTGGCCTTGCTGTGGTACGTCCGCTTCTTTTTCAAGAGAAATTTCCGCAGCTACCTGTTTGTATCCCTGCTTGTGCTGGTCATTGGCATTCAGGCCTACAAAGCCATTCCCTACACTATCCTGGGGCCTACACAGGTACTATGGTCAGAAAAAGACCCGGCCGACACCACCAGTATCGGTTTGTTTATCTGCAATGTGCTGCAACATAATACAGCCTATGACCGCGTGCTAGGCCGTATCAACGAATACCAGCCCGACATCGTCATTACCACCGAGTCGGACTCAAGCTGGCAACGGGGGCTTTCGTCACTGGAAGCCCGCTACCCGCACCGGGTGGCGGTGCCGCTGGGAAATACGTACGGTATGCACCTGTACTCCCGCCTGCCGCTGGCCGATGCCCAGGTAAGGTACTTGCTCGAACCCGACATACCCTCCATCCGAACGCGCGTGCGGCTTCGCTCCGGTGAGTGGGTACACCTGTTCATCGTGCACCCCCGTCCGCCCGTACCCGGCGAGGCCTCCGACAGCCGCGAGCGCGACGCCGAGATTATTCTGGTAGCCCGCGAAGCCCGGAAAGAGAAGGGCGGTGTGATTGTGGCGGGCGACTTCAACGACGTGGCATGGTCTGAAACTACGGAGCTGTTTCAGGAAGTGAGCGGCTATCTCGACCCACGTCTGGGCCGGGGCTTTTACAATACCTTTCATGCCGGGGTACCGCTATTTCGCTGGCCCCTGGACCATATTTTCCACAGCAAGCACTTCAAGCTGATGCGGATGGAGCGCGGGGGAAAAACGGGTAGCGACCATTTTCCGGTCTTTATCCGGCTTAGCTACGAGCCCGAAGAAAAAGAGGAACAGGAGGAAGTGAAGCCGGAAGAGGATACCGAGCAAAAAGCCAACGAAACCATACAAAAAGGCAAAGCCGATGCCCGCAATGGTAAAGAGTAAGCAGTAGCCACTTGCCTTATAACTTCTGTCGGATCAAGTTAGTAAAAGAAGGAAACTTGCTTCTTTGGTGGATGTGATTACTGATCAGGGCTGTAAGGATACCACATCCGGTGAAGAAATACTGGTTATCACTCTGTTTTTTTCAGGCAAGAAGAGAATGATTCGCTCAGAAATCCAACGGCTAGCCACGCCACGGAGCGCCACGATAATTTTTAATAGCTACTTAAACCTTAACCCTGTCAAGGCGGTACGATCCGATAGAAGGGTTCGAGTACAAATGGGGCTACAACTACGAAATTGTTGTAGAAAAACTAAAAATCCGGGCGCCCAAGGCCGATGCTTCTTCTTTCAATTACAGACTCAAAAAACAGATAAGTAAAGAAAAGGTATCTGACAACCTTCGTTTTGAACTACCTCTGGTCTGGTGATCAACAATTACCCCCTTGTGGAGTCCGACGGCACTAATTGTCTTTATCTGGGCAGTGTACGCCTCAGCACGGGTTCCATTTCGTGCGACTCACTGACAGGCGGTGAAAAGGGCGTTTTCCGTCATACAGTTAGCGGACTGCTTCTGGTAGAAATAAGGTAAATATGTATCAGATACACTTGATGGCTCCCTGAGCTTCTGGTGCTGAGTTTTGTCCTTGATTATTGACTTGCAGGCTAATCCTTTTGCTGCCCCCCGTAAACGCAACGGACGCCTCGTATCTACGAGGCGTCCGCCGACATTCTTTCAGATTAATTCAAATTGGAATCAATACCCCTGATTTTGCACCAGGCTTTCGTTCAGGTCTACTTCGCGTTGCGGAATAGGCAGGATAGTTTTGGGCTTTCCTGCGGCCGCCTCGGCTGCGTTTACATCGCCAGCCGGGCGTAGAGGCAACCCTTTTCTCAACAAATCCATGCGGCGATGACCTTCAAACGCCAATTCTTTGCGACGCTCATCCAGAATAGCCGCAATGAATGCTGCCTTGGTGGCAAAGGTAGTGGCGGTCCAGACGGGCAAGCCAGCGCGCGTGCGAAGCTGATTCATCAAGCTGAGAGAGGTTGGATTAACCCCGTTCAACTCGGCTAGTGCTTCGGCCGCCGTCAGGTACATTTCCGTGATACGCATCACCGGAGCATTGTCTGAGTTGTTTACAGCATCCGAGAATTTTGTGGTATAAAGCCTTCCATTGGCCCCACGGCGTGACAGCGCAAAACGCTTATCACCGGGTTCTTGCTGATAGGCTTTGATCAGATCATCAGAGAAAGGTGCATCTCCCCGGGCACCGGCCTCAGCCGGGCTGTAGTAGGAGGCCCAGCCGCCGGTACCCGTACGGCTGTTATCGATGGCCGTCATGATGACGGTGAATACGTCTTCGGGGGATAGTCCGTCGTAGAAGCCGTAGCTATTGGCCAAAGAATACACGTTAGAACCTATCAACTGCTGGGCCTTGGCAGCGGCCTCGGCATACTCACCCCGGTACAAGTGGAGACGAGCCAACATGCCGTTGGCAGCTCCACGGGTAGCACGTCCGCGGGTAAGATCGCTCGTCGCATACGTTGCTGGTAAGGCTGCCGCTGCTTCTTCCAGATCCTTTTTGATCTGAGCATGAACCTCCCCAACCGTTGCCCGGGCTGGAAGCTCAACTTCTCCTTCAAAGGGATCCAAAACCAGCGGAACTCCCGGAGCAGTAGCGCCTCCAATGTTGATTGGCTGAGCAAACAGATTGACAAGCTGGAAGTACGTGATAGCACGCAGGAACTTAGCCTCCGCCACCACCTGTGCTTTTTGGGCTTCGCTGAAAGTAGGATCAGCCACATTCGGAACATTTTTAATGACCGCATTAGCGGCCAAAATAGCTACGTAATGGTCTCTCCAAATGAGAGCAATGGAGCTATTGTCCGACAAAGTATTGTATTGGTATATTTCCTGCAAAGTAGGAAATGAGCCGATAAAATCAACGTTGTCTCCCTGGTAGTCAGAGATTACCTGTGGAAGAGCCCCGAATACCTCCAGATCCTGAACAGCGGAGTACACCCCGATCAGGCTACCCTCAGACGAGCGCTTGTCAGAAAAGGCCAGTTCTGTAGAGAGAGACTGTTGCGGTTGCAGTTCGAGCCTTTCTTCGCAAGATGATAAGAAGGCCGTTCCCATAAAGAGGGTAAAAGCGGCTATTATTATTTTTTTCATATTATTTACTTTAATGTCTTTTGCGTGAATCAATTAAAACGAAAGGTTTACTCCGGCGGTTAGAACACGTGCCTGCGGGGGAGTAAAGAAGGTTTCACCAAAGTTCAGGTTGCTGTTTCCTCCACCATTTGCCTCTGGTTCCAGTTCGGTTCTCGAAAAGGTCAGCAAGTTTTGTCCTTGAACGTACACCCGTGCCTTTGAGAAAATCTTCGTCTTTTCGAGAAGTGAGGCGGGGAAATTATACGACAAGGTCGCAGTTCTCAGGCGAATGAAGCTACCGTCTTCCAGTTGCAGAGTAGAACGTTGCGCAAATGTACGGGCGGTTGGGCTACCTAGCCGGGGGAAGAATGCCTCATCGCCGGGGTTTTGCCAGAAATCAAGGATTCTTGTCGAGAAGTTAAAGCCACCGGCACCGTTTTCGGTGAAGCGACGGTCATCACGCATGAGCATGTTTCCACTGACAAAGTTAAACAACGCACTCAACTGAAAACCACGGTAGGAGAAAGTGTTGGACCAGCCACCCGTAAAATTTGGAATGGCTGAACCCACAATTACCCGGTCATTGGCCGATGGGGTAGTTGTTACTTCGCCATTCTTGGTTAGCCATTCGGCATCTCCCGTCTGCGGATTAATTCCCTTGTAACGGATCAAATAGAATGTATTGAGAGAATGCCCCTGAATGGCACGCTGAGAAGATGTACCAGAAACAAAGTTTCTGCCCTCCGGATCCTGATTGTCATCCGGCAGACTAGTTACTGTGTTTTTCAGGTACCCCATATTAAAGCTGGAATTCCAGGTAAAACGGTCACCACGAATCACGTCTCCGCTCACTACCAGGTCAATTCCCCGGTTTTCGAGGGCCCCAATGTTTTGGTCAAACGTGGAGAAGCCAGTTGTGTAGGGTATAGGTACCCCCAATAGCAAAGATGTTGTTTCTTTAACGTAGTAATCGAAGTCGATGTTCAGACGGTTCCGAAACAGGGCTGCGGTAAACCCAACATCCAGCTGACGGGTTTCCTCCCAGCTGAGGTTCAGGTTGGCCGGCTGATTTGGTAAAAGTCCGGCCAAACCGTTGTAGTCCTGACCCGCATTGTACAAACCAAGCGAAGCAAAGTTGCCAATACGATCGTTACCAGCTGTACCCAGGCTAGCTTTTAACTTCAAAAGGTTGATGAACGAGATACCTTTCATGAAAGACTCCTCTGAAATTACCCATCCGGCCGATGCCGCCCAGAAGATACCAAAACGCTTATTGGCACCGAAACGGGACGATCCATCACGACGGATCGAACCCTCTACCAGGTACTTATCGCGGAAGCGGTAGTTTACCCGACTAAACTGAGAAAGTAACGCCCAGTTAGTACCGGTGGCAGAAGTTGTGGTGGGAGTTGAAGCCGAAGCTACGTTGGGCAAAGCATCGCTTACAAAACCTGATCCTTCTACCGTAATCGAGTTGAAGTCTGACGTCTCGAAGCTATTTCCTAACAGTACGCCAACGTAGTGGTCTCCACCGGGACCGCCAATGTACCTCTCGTAGTTCAAAGTGGTAGTATTGAGCCACTTGTTGTCCTGAATGATTCGCTTGTAGCCATATCCGCCCGGTGATACAATTTCCGGGTCACGGATAGTTTCTTCCGTCTGTACCGCATCCATACCAAAATCGGTACGGGCCGTCAAACCAGGAATGATATCCAACTCGGCGTACACGTTACCCGTGCTACGACGGCTCAGCAACTCACGCGTGCTCAGATTTTCGATGGCTAACACGTTGGCGATAAAACCGGTGTTCACAAAAGCACCGTTATCATCATAAGGTACTACGGTGGGTACTTGCAGGTACGCCGAAGTCAACGGAGCAAAGGTACTGTTATCGGAGTTAATCCGGTCGTTATCAGTAAATGACGTAGTGTAGTTTACCCCTACCCGCAACTTGGAGTTTACCTTGTGCGATAGATTGATCCGGCCATTGAGACGATCAAGTTTATTACCAATTGTAAAAGCATCGGTATTCAGATACGACCCATTGATGTAAAAATTGGTTTTATCATTACCACCTCTAACAGACAGAGCATAAGAGTTTTGCTTACCGGTCTGCAAAACAGCAGATGGCCAGTCAAAGCCCGTTTGCGGGTATTGAGAAGGTTCGGTCAGGCTGGTAAAATTCTGAGCTTTCCGATAGGCTGCCCGGAAAGTCCGGTACTGATCGGCATTCATCATGTCAAAGTAGTTGGTAGGCTGCATGGTACCCGTGTAATAATCGAAGTTAACTTCGGTTTTTGGGGTAGTACCTCCCTTTTTAGTAGTAATGATGATCACCCCATTTGCACCACGAGAACCGTAAATAGCAACCGCCGAAGCGTCTTTCAGAACAGAAATGTTCTCAATATCATTCGGGTTGAGATCTTGCAGTGGGTTAAGAGATTGAGCTCCAAAGCCGTTTGAGTATACTCCGTCGTTCAAAGGCACACCGTCGACCACAAAAAGGGGCTCACCACCACCCGTGATGGAGGCTACCCCCCGGATACGGATATTGGCGCGCGCTCCAACCACCCCGGAGGTTCCGGTCATTTGCACACCGGCCGCCCGTCCTTGCAACAGATCCTGCGCGGTGATGGCCGACTGGGTCTCAAACTCATCAGAGTTGATTTTCGAGACCGACTGAAGGGTAGTTCTTTTCTCCTGCGAGCCATAACCAACCACTACTAGTTCGTTTAGCACTTTGCTTTCTTCGGCCAGCTGGACATCAACCACCGATCGGTTACCAATTGCAACTTCTTGGGGTTTGAAACCAACATAACTAAATATAAGCGTGCTATTTGCACCCACATTGATATTGTAAACACCAGCGGAGTTTGTCGTAACCCCTTGTGTAGATCCTTTCACCACCACACTTACACCAGGGAGGGGGGAGCCGTCGTCTTCTGACGTTACTTTACCCGAGACAGCCATGCTTTGAGCGTACACTCCTACGTTCAGAAACAAGCCTATCAAAATTGATAGTAAATAAGCTTTTTTCATACATTGATTAGTTTTGTTGTAAATAAATTAATGTGTCTGTTGATTAATTAAACCGCAATAAACACAAAAAGTTTTGTACCTAAAAATTGTTAATATCCCATATCCATCTTGGGAATACACAAATATATGTATATTTCTTGTATAATTCTGGTATTTTATATTGTTTTTCTGTCTTGAATAGTTTTCTATATCATATAGCAAACATCCAATAATTGAGGCTGGATGCGGGTCTGACCAACTTTCATCCAGCCCCAACTCCCACTGCCTCACTGCCTCTACCTTTTTTTAAATCCGAATGAAGCAGATGCAGCAGATGGTTAAGTGACAGGTCGCGGGAGACTGACAATTCTGCCAGTCATTTTTGTTTGGGATTAGGTGGGGTTGCCAATTTTTCAAGTAGGCAGGCCAGACGGATGTAGTCGAAATCCTGTAAGAATAGACAGCTGTTACTTGTACTCAAAAAGCCTCCCCGATAAAAAAGTAGAAGCCCGGCCCCTCGTTGGTGAAGGCTACGTCGAGGCGGGTGTAGACGTCTTTCTTGGGGAATATGAGGAATCGCACCCCGCCCCCACCCGACCACACGATATTGTCGAAAGAGAGCTTGCGGAAATCATTGAAGACGGTACCACTGCTGCCAAACACGGCGGCTCCCCAGCGTTTGGCGAAGGGGAAAGGAAGCATCCGGTATTCGCCCTGGG
>CATMVR010000104.1 GCA_950075905.1 uncultured Persicitalea sp.
CCGCCGATGCGCGTAGGCTGGTTGATACCCACGAGGGTGGTATTTAGCTCGCCACTAGGGTTGTTGAGGTGGTGCGAGGGGTGGTAGGCCCGGAAGAAAGAGGTAAAGGAGCCGATTTCGCGCAGCCCCGAAATATCCCGGATGGCGCCGTCGTACACGATGCCGTTGCCGGTTTTGGCGTAGATGGAGTTTCCCAGGTTGTCGCCGATGGTGGGGCCGTCCAGAATAATGTCGTGCTGGTCTACCACGTACACATCACGCTTTACCAGCATGTCGATGGGCCAGGCGTTTTGCGACTTGATACGGCCGTCTTTGGTATGGCCTTTTTCATCGTACACGCGGTGTACATCCGGCCGGCCGGGCATAAACGTAGCCGTGACAGCCCGGCCTACCAGCACACTATCGGGGTTGATGGTCATCCAGCCGTCAGTGTACTGATGTTTGAAATTTTTTCCTTTCAGCACGGCCCAGGCTTCCTCATGGGTTGCTTTTTTGAGGCGATCGAGCAGGGCATCGGGTACCTTGGGGCGGCCGTCGGCGAAGCGCTCACCCTTCCATTCGGGCGTGAGCATGATCAGATCCGCTTTGGAAATCTGCTGGGCGGACAGCATCAGGGGTAGACTCACAGCCAGCAGAACGAGCAGGTGACAGAACCGTGTTTTCATGAAAATAAAGTTTAGGAAGTAAGGGCAATGGATTATGAACCGAAAAAGGATAGCAAGCACTTCTATTTACTTGTTTCTTTGTTTTTCAATGGGCATATGGGCTTCATTTTGATCCGTTTTCACAAATCCTGACAATTTATCACCCCTACTGACTAGGATAATTGAATGAATTAATCAATTTTGTGGAGTAGCTATTCTAATATCCCTGCCGGCCCCGCGAAACTAAGCGTACAGGCTTTTCGTTGTGTTAAGTGATTCGGGAAATCCGAATAGCCCTTTATCTAATCTTTTAATTTATATCCTATACTTACCAATTTCACCAACTAATGAACTACGGAGACGAATTTAGAAAATACGCGGTACACCACATGGGACTCAACGGCCTTACGGTGGATGGCTACATGAAACATTCAGTAGAAAACATGACCCGCGCCGTGATTGAAGAGCGCCCCATGAACTTCCGGGAGGTAGACGTTTTCTCCCGCCTCATGGCCGACCGCATCATCTTTATGGGTACGGGTGTAGACGACAATATTGCCAATATCGTGGTAGCCCAGCTACTGTTTCTGGAATCGGCCGACGCCAAGAAAGACGTGCTGATGTACATCAACAGCCCCGGTGGCTCGGTGTACGCCGGCCTCGGCATTTATGATACCATGCAGTATGTTCGTCCCGACGTGGCTACCGTATGCACCAGCCTGGCTGCCTCTATGGGAGCTGTACTACTGGCCGGAGGCGCCGCGGGCAAGCGCTCGGCCCTGCCCCACGCCCGGGTGATGATCCACCAACCATCGGGTGGCGCGCAGGGACAATCTACCGATATTGAAATCACGGCCCGCGAGATCGTGAAGCTGCGCGATGAGCTGTACGAAATTCTGGCCGTCCATACCGGCAAGACCAAGGATGAGATTGAAAAAGACTCCGACCGTGATAAGTGGTTCCGGGCGTACGAAGCCAAAGAATACGGGCTAATCGACGAGGTACTGACTCGGGAAAAATAAAATATCTCGTAAAAATTCTTCCAACCGATAAGCGTTTCCAGGAAACCTTATCGGTTTTTTTATTGTACGGTATAAACCAAACTTGGTTTGCGCTCCAAAAAATCGGAACTTTGACCGGATATTGGACAGAAAACAATTTAGAATGATAGTTTGATAAAATGAGTGAAAAAGAAAATTTGATTTTCAGCCTGTCTATCAGCCATTCACCTATTCTATCATTCCCTCATTCACTCATTCAAAACTAAAAAATGGCACAAGTGAGTTGTTCGTTTTGCGGACGCCGTAAAAATGAAGTGGAGCTTTTATTATCAGGCATTGATGCCCATATCTGCAATCACTGCATCACGCAGGGAAATCAGGTGGTAATGGAAGAATTGAGCCCCAAAGAAAAGAAGGATAAAAAGCAGAAACTGCCCAAGCTCAACCTCATTCCTCCCGTGGGCATGAAGGAGTTTATGGAGCAGTATATCATCGGGCAGGACGAAGCCAAGCGTACACTCGCAGTGGCAGTATACAACCATTACAAGCGCCTGTCGCAAATGGCTACGGACGATGAGGTTGTGATCGAAAAATCTAACATTATCATGGTAGGCGAAACCGGCACCGGCAAAACCTACCTCGCCCGTACTATTGCCAAAATCCTGCAAGTACCTTTCTGTATAGCCGACGCCACCACTGTTACCGAGGCCGGCTACGTGGGTGAGGACGTGGAAACCATCCTGACCCGCCTGCTGCAAGCTGCGGACTATAACGTGGAAGCAGCCGAGCGCGGCATTGTGTACATTGACGAAATTGACAAGATTTCCCGCAAATCGGACAACCCCTCCATTACCCGTGATGTGAGCGGTGAGGGTGTGCAACAGGCGCTACTCAAACTACTGGAAGGATCGGTCGTAAACGTACCACCACAAGGTGGCCGCAAGCACCCCGACCAGAAGATGATTTCGCTCAATACCGAGAACATCCTGTTCATTTGTGGCGGTGCCTTCGACGGTATCGAGCGGCACATTGCCAAGCGCATCAACACCCGGCCCATCGGCTTCTCGGGCGACAACCGCATCATTGAGATTTTCGACAAAGGCAACCTGATGCGCTACGTAACGGCCCAGGACCTGAAATCATTCGGCCTCATTCCCGAACTCATCGGTCGTCTTCCGGTGCTTACGCACCTCAACCCCCTTGATCGTGACATCTTGCGCCGTATTCTGACGGAGCCCAAGAACGCCCTGGTGAAGCAGTACCAGAAACTGTTCCGGATGGAGGACGTAGAACTGACATTCGACGAGGAAGTGATTGACTTCATTGTGGATCAGGCCATGATTTACAAACTGGGAGCCCGGGGATTGCGGTCCATCTGCGAATCCATCATGACCGACGCAATGTTTGAGCTTCCTTCCCGCAAGGATATAAAAGAATTTACGCTCTCGCTCGACTACGCCCGCGAGCAGTTTGAGAAATCGTCCATGTCGCTGCTGCGCTCCGTTGCCTGATCTGGAAAGCTATACAACTCAAAAATACCCTGCCTTTTCTTGGAAAGGCAGGGTATTTTTTTGATCAACTTTTCTTATTCTTGCAATCCAGAGTTCAAGTGTGCAGGAGTTGAGGAGCATAAAGTAGCTCTTGATGGGGGCCTGTCGCTCCCTAGTCGAGCCTGTCGCTCATGAACTTTTAACCGCAGGGGCAGACCCCTCATAAACTCTTAACCAAGAAAAAGTGGAAAACTGGCTATCTAATAAATCTATCGTAGTAGTGGGCGGTACAACCGGTCTGGGATTTTCGGCGGCCAAGGCCTTTGTGAAGCATGGTGCCAATGTGGTGGTGGTAGGTCGCAACCCCGAAAGCTGCCTGATGGCCGAAGTAGACCTGGGGCAGCAGGCGCGCGCCAAGCAGGGCGATGCCACCCATCCCCAAACTTCCCTGGATGCCATACAGCTTTGCATCCGGGAGTTTGGCAGCTTCGATGGCCTGTACCACGTGGCGGGAGGCAGTGGACGTAAGTTTGGCGACGGCCCCCTCCACGAGCTGACCCTCGATGGCTGGAACACCACCCTGAACCTCAACATCACCGCCATGATGCTGTCTAATCAGGCCGCCGTACGGGCTTTTATGGGCATGAACCGTGGTGGGGTAATCCTGAACATGGGCTCGGTACTGGGCAACTCCCCGTCGCCCCAGCACTTTACCACCCACGCGTACGCCGCGGCCAAGTCGGCCGTCATTGGCTTTACCAAGTCTACGGCGGCTTACTACGCCAAAAATAACATTCGTATCAACGTGCTGGCCCCTTCCCTGATTGACACCCCCATGGCCCAGCGCGCCACGCAGGACGCCAACATTCAGGAATTCATTAAAACCAAGCAGCCCCTCGACGGCGGACGCATCGGCGTCCCCGCTGACCTCGACGGCGCGGCGGTCTACTTCATGTCCGACTATTCCCGCTTCACCACCGGACAGGTACTGACCGTTGACGGCGGATGGAGTATTACCGAAGGGCAGTACTAGACCATACCCCCTCAGCTTGCGCAAAATCTAACGGAATAGCCCTCTCTTGATATGGTATTTATCGGAATAGATCTTGGAGGTACCAACATCAAAGGAGTGCTGGTCAATGAGGCCGGCGAGGTACTGAAGCAGCACTACATTCCTACCCACGACGACCCGGAGAGCCGGTGGCGCAAGAATGTGCTGGAAATGGTACGCTACTTCCGCAGCTACTGGCAGGAGCCTGTTCGGGCGGTGGGGCTATCGGCCCCCGGCCTGCCCGATGCCGATAACCGGAGCATTGCTTTTTTGCCCAACCGGCTGCCGGGGCTCGAAAACTTCATCTGGGAAGAGTACCTGGACCTGCCAACATTCGTGATCAACGACGCCCATTCGGCCCTCATGGCCGAGGCTACGTTCGGTGTAGCGAAAGGTTGCCAAAACGTGGTACTCCTAACCCTCGGCACGGGCGTTGGCGGCGGGCTACTCATAAACGGACAGTTGTATCAGGGGCTGGCGCAAATGGCCGGCCACCTGGGGCACATCACCGTCAATGCCCAGGACGATGAGTGCAGCATTGTGGGCCTGCCGGGTAGCCTGGAATACGCCATTGGCAATTATTCCATCGAGCGGCGCAGCCGGGGGCGCTATGCCTCTACCTGGGAATTGGTGGAAGCCTACCGCAAGGGCGATACCTTCGCCACCTACACCTGGCTGGCCTCCATCAAGGCCCTGGCCGTGGCGTTGAGTTCGCTGATCAACGCCCTGTCGCCGGAGCGTATCGTGCTGGCCGGCGGCATTACCCTGGCTGATGATGCTCTGTTCGGACCCTTGCGGGAGTTTTTGGATGTCTACGAATGGCGGCCCGGCGGGAAGTCTACCCCGATTGTTCAAGCCTACTTTGGCGACATGGCCGGGGCCATCGGGGCGGCGGGGTTTGCGTTAAAGATGGTACCATATCTTAAATAAAATATCATGAACAAAATCAGGTGGGTAACAATCTTGTTGCTCTTGCTGGGTCAAAACTTGCTGGCGCAAAAGAAGCTGACGCAGTTTGACCACTATTTCAAAGAGGCCGGTCTGCAAGGGAGTTTCAGTCTGTACGATTTAGACAAAAAACAATTCTATACGACCGATGTGAAGGAATTCGGGATAGCTACTTCTCCGGCCTCGACGTTTAAGATCCCCAATACATTCATTGCTTTGGAAGAAAAAGCCATTAAAGACGAGAATGAAGTACTGAATTGGGACGGCATCCCCAAGCGGCTCAAAGTCTGGGAGCAGGATTACGACCTAAAAAATGCGTATAAGAACTCTGCCGTATGGTTTTACCAGGAAATGGCCAAGCGCATTGGTGCGGAAAAGTACCGCAGTTATCTGGAAAAGCTGGACTACGGCAACCAGGACATCAGCGCTGGCCTGACCACCTTCTGGCTTGGGACGAGTCTGAAAATTTCGCCCAAAAACCAATTGGAGTTTTTACAAAAGCTATACGCCGAAAAACTACCGTTCAGTAAGTCCACCTACCGGATTGGAAAGGAAATAATGGTAGAAGAAAAAACGGATGACTATACCCTGCGGGCCAAAACCGGCTGGGCCGATACCAAGCCCACCCACACGGGCTGGTACGTAGGCTACGTAGAAACGAAGGGCAATGTATACTTTTTTGCCACGCGGCTTTACCAACCCGATGCGCAGCAACACGACGACTTCGGCGCCCAGCGAAAGGTCATCACCCGAAAAATATTGGCAGAATTGGGAATCCTGTAAGAAGAGACAGCCCCCTTTCTTGCTTATTCACTCATTCACTCATTCACTCTGATGGACGTAATTCAAGATTACCTGAATAAATGCCGCGCCCTTACCGACACCGTTGAAAGTCAAAAGGGCGAAATCCAACGAGCCGCCGGCTGGTTTGCCGACTCCATTCTGGCGGGTCGCATGGTACACATCTTTGGCAGCGGCCATAGCCGCATTATGGTGGAGGAGATGTGGCCGCGCTATGGCTCTTTTCCGGGTTTCAATCCCATCGTGGAGCTATCACTGACGTTTCACAACTTAGTGGTAGGCGCCAACGGACAGCGGCAGGCCATGTTTCTGGAAAATGTCTCCGGCCTGGCCGAGCGCATCCTGCGCAATTTCGACCTGTCGGTGCAGGATACGGCCCTGATCATTTCGTCGAGCGGCTGCAACGTGGTCCCCATCGAAATGGCCGAGCTTTTTCAGAAAAAGGGCATTCGGGTGGTAGCGCTCATTACGCGGCAGCACCTGGAAAAAAGCACGTCAAAGCGCACCGACGGAAAGAAGTTGAGCGACTTTGCCGATTTGGTTCTGGACACGGGTGCTCCCGTGGGCGACGCCATGGTGTACGTGCCGGGCCTGCCGACCCCCGTTGCCCCCGGTAGCACGGTGGGCGGTGCCATGCTGATCAACTGCCTGAAAGCCGAAGTAGCCCGCCTGCTCACCGATGCCGGACAGCCGCCAAAGGTACTTAGTGCGGGCGCGGTAGTAGGGGCCCAAAAAGCCGTAGAACTTTTCGAGAGTGCCTACGACAACCACGCCCACCGGATGGCTCAACTATACGAAAACGTAGGGACAAATATCGACAGTAATTAGTGAATAGCGATCAGCATTTGCTTCTCTTTCAATCCTTTACTTTTAACTATTCCAATGCAACCCATACCCATCAAAACTACCGTCGTTGGTTCTATGCCTTTTCCAGGCTGGCTCGAATTCGCCAGCCTCAATATGGACAAGCTGGGACCCGCCGACATCTCCGAAATGATCGACGATGCCGTCATTGCGGCCATTCATGATCAGGTGGCAGCCGGGCTGGATGTCATTACCGACGGGGAGCAAACCCGTCTGGATTTCAACCTCTCGTTTTACGGCTTTATCAAGGGTATCCAAAATGACGCTTCCGAAACCCGGAAATACGGCCCGCCCGCCCATGATCAGCGCGGCAAGAATAGTATCGTAGAACCGCTGTCGGCCCCCAACGGGCTGGGGGTGGTAGAAGAGTACAAGCGCCTCAAACGCCTGGCCCCCGTAGGACAGGGACTAAAAATGTCCATCCCTGGCCCCTATACGCTGTCTGGACGGCTCAATCCGGGGAGCTTTTACAAAGACCGCTGGGAAATTACCGAGGCGTTGCTGCCGCTGGTAAGCCAGGAAATAGAGAGTCTGGTGGCTTTGGGTTGTCCCGAAATATGCATTGACGAACCCTCCATGAGCTGCTACGCCTACCGCGAGGACACCCAACGCTTTGTGGATATTTTCAACCGCACGGTGGCTCCCGGTGTGAGCAAAACCCGCCTATCCATGCACCTGTGCTTTGGCAACTACAAAGGTCGCTCGGTGGGCAAGAAGACCATCGCGCCCATGCTCCCTGACTTTATGGATATGACTGTCGATGAACTGCACTCCGAAATGACCATCCTGAATTTTGCCGAAGTACACCTGCTGGAACGCTTCGCCGAAAAGTTTGACGTAGCCGTGGGGGTCATCGACGTAAAGAGCTACTACATCGAAACCGCCGAAGACGTAGCCGAGCGCATCCGGAAGGTGCTACCCTATGTACCCGCCGAGAAGCTGGCCGTAGCCCCCGACTGTGGCCTGAGCCAAACCGCCCGCTGGGCTACGAAGCTGAAATTGAAGGCTATGTGTGACGGGGCGAAGCTGATGCGGGGGTAGCCAACTTCGGATTTACATCGATTGTTAGTTTCAGGAAAATCTGTAATTTTAGGAAAAAACAGCTATGAAATTCGAGACGATTGAAATTCAGGAAAAAGCAGGCTCTCAATCCATTGAGATACCACAAGATTTCAAAATAAATGACGACAAAGTATATCTCAAACAGGTGGGCAATGCTTTGTATGTTATTCCTTTTCACAATCCCTGGCAAAACCTGATTGAAAGTGTGGAGGCTTTTACCCCTGACTATATGAATGATAGGGAGCAGCCGGGCGAACAAACCCGGGAAATTTTTGAATGATGCGCTATATCCTCGACACCAACATCTGCATTTATATAATCAAGAAAAAGCCCGTCGAAGTATTCGAAAAATTTCGGAAACTGCCACTTGGTACTGTTGGAATTTCTTCAATCACCTTAGCCGAATTAGTGTTTGGGGTAAGTAAAAGTTCTCAGCCAGAAAAAAACCAATTAGCACTCAACCAGTTTTTAATCCCACTGGATATCATTGATTTCGATACTCAGGCAGCCTTAGCGTATGGAAGGATTAGAGCAGATTTAGAAAAAAAAGGAACACCTATTGGATCGCTGGACACTCTCATCGCTGCGCATGTAATTAGCTTGAAATTGACTTTGGTAACTAACAACGAGAAGGAATTTAATAGGGTGGAGGGCTTGATAATTGAGAACTGGACAAAGGTCCCTTGAAAAACCGACTGCGGTCTAGATAACCAACTTCCCGAAAGACTTGAACGCCCGACGGCAATTCCATGGGGGCCAGTCTTTCGGGAAGTTGGACAAATTCTCTAAAACCCAAACATCCCCCCACTCTTCTTAGACCGCGACGAGGTGCTTTTACCAAACAGCATCCCAAACACCCCCCGCACTAGCTCACGCCCTACCTGCTTGGCCAGGGGCGAAGCCAGCGCTTCCTCAAACATACCCTTCTCTTCTCGCGCCCGGCCCCGCGGTGCGGCCTTGGCGGCTTCTTTTTCGGCTACCTTTTGGGCTTCCTGTTCTTCCGCTGCCCTGCTGGCTGCGTCCATGCGCTTGCTCAGTATTTCATAGGCACTTTCGGGGTCAATCGGGTCTTTATACTTCTTGTACAGATCCGAACTACGTACGTGGTTTTCATAATCGGCCGTGGTGAGTGGGCCCATGATCGAGCGTGGCGGCACCAGGTGGGTGGCCACTACCTCAGTGGGAATACCCTTTTCGTTGAGTACCGTAATCAGCGCCTGACCAATCCCGAGCGTCGTCAGAATTTCGTCGATTTTGTAGTAGTCTGAGCGGGGGTAGGTTTTCACCGTCTGTTTCAGGCCCTCGGCGTCTTTGGGTGTAAAGGCCCGCAGTACGTGCTGCACACGGTTGCCAAGTTGCGACAGTACGCTATCGGGAATGTCCTGCGCCATTTGGGTACAGAAGAAAATCCCCACACCTTTGGAGCGGATCAGCCGCACTACCTTTTCTATCTGCTCCATAAAAGCCTTTGAAGCATCTTTAAACAGCAAATGGGCTTCGTCCAGGAAGAATACCAGCTTGGGCTTGTCGAGGTCTCCGGCTTCGGGCAGCGTAGCGTACAACTCGGCCAGCAGGCTCAACATGAAGGTCGAAAACAGCGCGGGCTTGTCCTGCACGTCCGACACGTTGAGCAGGCTGATTACCCCCCGGCCGTCCACTTTGCTGATCAGGGCGTCGATGTCAAACGATTTTTCCCCAAAGATTCCTTCGGCTCCCTGCTGCTCCAGGGCCACAATTTTGCGCAGGATCGTACCCGCCGACGAGGAAGAAATGGTACCATAGTCAGATTTGATCTCCGCCGCCCCATCTCCTTCCGAAAGATAGGCCAGCACTTTTTTCAAATCATTCAGATCCACCATCGGCAGTTGCTTGTCGTCGGCATACTTGAACAGGATCGAAAGCACCCCCGACTGAGTATCGTTCAGATCCAGAATCTTAGACAGAAGCGCCGGTCCGAATTCCAGAATCGTGGCCCGCATCTGAGCGCCCAGCTTCCCACTGAGTGAGTAGAGTTCAATCGGAAAAGACTCTGGCTTAAAGGTCATCCCCAGGGCCGTAGCACGCTCTTCCAGCCGGGGGTTGGTGGTACCGGGCTGCGCCATCCCCGACAGGTCGCCTTTGATATCCGACATAAACACCGGCACGCCGGCATCGGACAACTGCTCGGCCAGTACCTGTAGCGTACGGGTTTTACCCGAGCCGGTTGCGCCGGCAATGAGCCCGTGGCGGTTCATCATCCGTAGGGGAATAGTAACCCGGGCATCAGTCATAATCTCCCCATTCAGTATTCCCGAGCCCAAATGAATACTGGGCAGAGCAGTGTTGTAGGATTTTTGAACGGCTGCTATAAAATCTTCTTTTTTAGACACAGGATTGAAGGGTTTTGTGAATACTATTTGAAAATTAACCAAAAATAGAAAAATTGTTGACATTCCAATCTATGGAAAAAAGATCGGATAGGAAAATGCCCGCCAAAACTGAGCTTTCCAAAAAAACTGATTGGAAGGACTTTTAAATGAGAACAAATCGGGGCATCGTCCTGTTACAATACAATCATATTCACCGCTATGGTAAAAGAAGTACCGGCTTTTAGGATCACTATGCAGGACACGAAATACGCAGATTACCAGCTGACAGCAAACC
>CATMVR010000105.1 GCA_950075905.1 uncultured Persicitalea sp.
GAAAACCTGGGAGGAAAAATTTGGATTGAGTCCATCGTCGGGGAAGGAAGTACCTTTTATTTAGAAATTCCGAAAATATAAGTCATGGAGTCAGCACAAATTTTACTGGTGGAGGATAATGAAGGTGATATTCTTCTGATGGAGGAAGCCCTGGAAACGAGCAAAATCAGCTACACGGTAACGGTTGTTCGAAACGGGAAAGATGCGATCGATTATGTACTGCGGCAGGGGAAGTACGCTAATGCCACTTTGCCGGATATTATTCTGCTGGATGTAAACTTACCCATAAAGAATGGCCATGAAGTGCTGCAGGCTATCAAGACCAACGACCTCGTGAAGCACATCCCGGTAATTGTACTTACTACGTCATCGTCAGAGAAGGACATTCGCCTTTCGTATAAGCATCATGCCAATTGCTTTGTTACCAAGCCTATCGATGTAGACGAGTTTCTGCGGGCTATTCAAAGCATTGAGCACTTCTGGTTCAACGTGGTAACGCTGAGTAAAAAATAAACGGCAAGATGTATAGAGATAAAACGTCCTACAGCATTTTGGTTGTGGAGGACAATATTGGGGACTATATTCTGGTAGAAGAGTATCTGGCGGAGTCGATGCTCGAGCCCCGGATCCATCGGGTATTAAATTTTGGTCAGGCCCGGGAGGCCCTGATCTCCAATACGCCCACCTACGACGCTATCCTGTTGGATTTGTCCTTGCCCGATAAAAATGGAGAACCGCTCGTCAACGAAATCAGGGAAGTAGCTCCGGCGATTCCGGTTATTATTCTTACGGGCTATGCCGATGTAAGTTTTGCGGTGCGCTCACTGGCCTTGGGTATTTCAGACTACCTGATCAAAGATAACCTCAACCCCGCTATGCTGCACAAAAGCATTGTGTATGCCATCGAGCGTAACAAAGTGCTGGTCAGTTTGCGGGCCTCGGAACAGCGGTACTCCCACCTGTTTCATATGTCCCCTCTGCCGATGTGGGTGTACGATCCCGAGACTCTCGCCTTTGTGGATGTGAATGAGGCGGCAGTCAACCATTACGGCTATACTTTCGAAGAGTTTATGGCCATGAACGTTGCCGAACTGACAAAGGTGGCCGGCACAGAGCCGGAAGATTTTCTCCCGTGCCCCAAATCTTCGGGCAGCGATAGCTGCCTGCCTGTTGGCCCCATCAGGCATCGCAAAAAGAACGGGGAGATTATTTGTGTAGAATTACAAACCAATTCGTTTTCTTTTGGCAACAAAGAATCGGTGATCGTGCTGGCGGTGGACATCACCGAACGCCTGCACTACATACAGGCGATTCAGCAGCAAAACCAGCGCCTGAAAGAGATTGCCTGGTTTCAGTCGCATACGGTCCGGGCTCCCTTGGCCAGAATGATGGGAATGATCAGCCTGATCAAAGATGAAGTACTGACTATGGAAGAAAAAATTGAATTTCTAACTCCAATTCTGGATTCCGCTCACGAACTGGACCAAATTATCAATGAAATTGTAGAAAAGACAGACGAGCTGAATTTATAAAAAGTCCCTTTCTGGTATCTGTGTGCACTATTTTCAGGACTTGCCCTACGGTCCGGGGCTGCCAGTAAAAAGGCAAATTATGAGTAATAGTTTATTTTTCAACAACTTTTTGGGGTCCAAAATCGTTTTCGATCCGTAATCATCCATTTTATCCAAATCTATTACCAATGAAAAAAACAGGAATTCTCTTTGTTTTGGCTTTGCTTGTTGGAAGCTTCACTACGGCATTTGCTCAGAATGCCAGTCCCAAAATGACCGCCGAAGGCAAAAATGTAAAAGTAGTATATGGCCAGCCCTCCAAGAAAGGTCGGACAATATTTGGCGCCGACGGTAGCGGTAGCCTCGAATCATACGGCAAAGTATGGCGCACCGGTGCTAACGAAGCTACTGAGATTACATTCAAAAAAGACGGTATGTTTGGCGGTAAGCCCATCAAAGCTGGTACTTACACACTTTTCACGGTACCTGGTGAAAAAGAATGGAAAATTATTCTGAACAGCGAATTGAAGCAGTGGGGTGCTTACGGCTACGACAAAGTAAAAGACAAGAATGTACTGGAGGTAACCGTGCCAACCAAAAAATACAAGGATTCGGCCGAGAAGCTGATGTTCGATGTGAAAGATAACGCCCTTGCGTTTCAGTGGGATACCATGGGCTTCGAAGTGCCGATGAAGTTCTAATCTGATTTTATCTTTTTAGGAAGCCTGATCTTATTTGGATCAGGCTTTTTTTATTGCCAGTTAGCCGGAGGCTGGCTACTCCTCCTCCTTCATCAGCAGGAGGGCGTCGCGGTTGCGCAGCCACACGGCCTGATTCAGCTGCGTGGTTGCCCGGGCGTTGAGCAGCGAAGCCCCCAGGCCGGTGCCCAGCGATACCCAGAAAAAGGTGCGGTAGTTGTTGCGGTTGCCGGTAGCAAGCGTGTAGATGGTGCCGGCGGAGCCTACCAGCGAAAACACCAGGGCAAAGTTGCGCGTGCGGCGCGAGCGCACGTAGAGCTGCATACCGCCGGGCGAAATAGAAAACTCCCTCCGTAGCGCTGCATTGCCGGCATACACGGTGTTGTTGCGCACGTAGCGGTTGGGGCTGAGCAGAAAGATCGTCTCGCGGTCGTACCATTGGCGGGCCCGGTCAGCGCTGCTGCTTTGGGCCATGCCCGGCTGCGCATAGCCGAAAATGAAGAATAGAATGGTTCCCAGCGCCAGACGGTTGCAGGCGGTTTTGCCGGGAAAAAATGAGCGGATAAATGGATAAATCATGTAGGAATGTAGTTCAGAACAGCAATATGATTTTGGGCACAAACACCAGCAGCCCCACCACCAGCGCCCCGATGGCAGCAAGCAGTACCCCCCCGGCAGCCAGGTCTTTTACGGCTTTGATGACGGGGTGGTACTCGGGCGACACCAGATCGGAGAGTTTTTCCAGGGCAGTGTTGAAAGCCTCGGCCAGCCATACCAGCACAATCTGCGTGATGATAAGGCCCCACTCCGTGGCCGACAGGCCGAAGAAAAAGCCCGCGCTCACCACCGCCAGAGCGGCAGCCAGGTGAATACGGGCGTTGTTTTCAAACCGGAACAGATCTATCATGCCCTTTCCGGCAAAGCGAAAGCTACGGGCGGCGCGGAGCAGGTCTATCATAGGCAATGGGCTGGCAGGAAATCAGAATTGGCTTTATTTGGAATACTCTTTCATCATTGCCCACTCCCGGCCGGGTACCTTAACCTTGAAGGTTTCCAGACAGCCACGATCCTGTAAGGTGATGTAGCAGTTTTTGCCTTTACGCCCCCCAAAACAGATATTGGACACCTTCTTGCCAATGGTCGGAATTGTGCGGAGTACCTGGCCCTGAGGCGACACCACCGCCACCTGCCCCAGGCCATGCCGGGTAATGTACAAGTTGCCGGCCACGTCGCAGCGCATGCCGTCCATACCACCGTCCTCAAATTTCAGAAGCAGGCGCTTGTTGGAAAGGGTACCGTCGGGGGCCAGGTCAAAGGCCCACACATTGCGCTGCACGCTCTCGTTGACATAGAGCGTTTTCTCGTCCGGACTTACCTCGATGCCGTTGGTGGTACCCATGTTTTCGGCTACCAGACGGGTGCTGCCGTCGGGTGCTACGTGCCACACCTGCCCGGTGCTTTCCTTCCAGTTGGGGTCGGAGCAAAAAATGTGTCCCGAACGGGTAATGGCCAGATCGTTGGGCTGGTTCATGCGGGGTTCGTCGGCGTGGACAGTCACCTCGCGGGTGGTGAGGTCGGCTTTAAGAACTTTGTGGCCCGTGAAGTCAGCGATGTAGAAGGTGTTTTCGTTGCCAAACCGGATACCATTGCCGGTGCTGCCTTTGGGCAGGGTAATGAAAAAGCTGGTTTGTCCCCGGCGGCTGATCTGGGCAATAGTACCATCCTGCGCAAAGTTTACGGCGTATATGTTACCATCAGAATCCACGGCCGGCCCTTCGCAGTTGCCGGTAAACTCACTCTCGGCTGTGAATGTCTTGGTAGCTGGCTCGGGTTGGGCAATGAGCAGCTGGGTAGTGGCAAGGAACAGTACAGGGAGGGCTATTTTTACAAAATGCATAATTTAGAATCTGTTTCGGATGGGTGATGTACGTAGTTCCAAGTTATTGAGTATTGATGAAACTACAAAAAAGAAGGAACTGAATTTGGCGGACTTCAGCAACGAAGCCGAAGCATACCCGCTCCGGCTTCTCTCGACTGAAAGGTTGATCACACTAAATATCTTTCCACTTGATGGCGCAACCGATGGCTTTGGTAGTGGTAATGACGACGGGCTTACCGGCGAGCAGGTTGCTCACGGCATCATCCACGTAGCGCTTGGTAACGCCAGCGGGGTCCTGCGGGTTGTCGTCTACTGTACCAATATACTGCACACTAAATTTCCCTCCCTGATTTTTTAGTACAAATACATGCGGTGTACGGGTAGCCCCAAAATCGTGGGCGACGGCTTGCGTAGCATCCGCCAGGTAAGGATATGTATAGTTTTTAGCGCGGGCGCGCTCCTGCATCTGCTCAAAAGTGTCGTCCTCGTAAGCTACCGGATCGCTGGGGTTGATGGCCACCACGGGGTAGCCCTGCGGGGCAAATTTTCCGTCAAGGGAACCGATACGATCCTCATAGGCTCTGGCAAAGGGGCAGTGATTGCACGTAAACACCACAATAACTCCTTTCTTGCTGGCGTAGTCTGACAAAGAAATCATGCTGCCATCCACGTTTTTGAGGCGAAAATTGGCAACGGCATCTCCCAACTGGTAGCCCTGGGCCGACAGCTGGAAGGGGAGGACCAGTGAGGTAAGCCCAACAAGCAGGCTCAACGCGACTCTGACGTTCCTGTACATAAGTTTGATACCATTTTTCATAGTATTAAGACGACTAGTATTCAGTAAAGTAACTAAGCTCCCGAACCAGCGTATCGTAGTCGAGGGCTTTTTCAAAAAAGGCTCTTTTTGTACGGGACGGATTCAGAATCAGCGTGGCGGGCAGCGCTCCCGACCAGCTGGTATCCACTTTTTCGATCCAGCTGTTGGCGTCGGGCTCGTTGAGGAGCCACACCGTATTATCGAGTTTCATCCGTTTTACAAACGGGATCACCCGGTCTTCAATATCTCTTACAAAATCCATGCTCACTAGAATAATCCTGACTTTATGGCGGGCATAGTTTTTATTTAGTTCCTCAAAATGAGGGAGTTCGGCTACGCACGGGCGACACCACGTGGCCCAGAAATTGAGGATATACGTGGTATCCGACTCTGTATGCAATAAAGTATCCAATGTGGGCCATTTTACTTCCTTAACCAGGGTTTTTTCTACCAGAGCACTATCCTGTCCGTTTGGGGTCGGTTGCCCGGCAGGTACCTTTGCCAGACTGTCCGTTTCCAGTGCAACCAGCGAATCTTCGGACGTGGATACGGTAGACTGCGAGTAGCCGGCCAGGGTAAACAGCATCAGGCAGACGGTCAGTAGTTTTTTCATGGTTTAGCGGAAATAATAACTTTCGGAGCAATGTCACAAACTACAGGTGGAACACTGATACCTTGCGGAAGGTTTACACCTGACCAATATACGTATTTTTCGGGTTGTAATTGCCTTGATACTCAAAATAATTAGGGGTGAGGCATTGTGAATATGTGCGTGAGTTTCTATCTTTGCACCTCATTTCAAAAATCGAAGTTATAACATGTACGCAATCGTAGAAATCGCAGGTCAGCAATTTAAAGTTGAGAAGGGTCGCGAAATCTTCACGCACAGGCTTGAAGGGGACGCGGACGCTGCACTTGTATTCGACAAAGTCCTACTCGTTGACAACGAAGGCACTATTCAGATTGGCGCTCCCGGTATCGAAGGCGCAACCGTAAACGCAACGATCATCGAGCACCTCAAAGGCGAGAAAGTGATCGTATTCAAGAAGAAACGCCGGAAAGGCTACCGCGTGAAAAACGGTCACCGTCAGTATCTGACCAAAATCCGGATTGACGATATTTTAATTTAATTGTGATTGAGTGATTGTCGGAATGAGTGAGTAATTTGCTCTCACTCGCTTAATAAAGTACGCAGAGATATCCAAAAGACATTCACTCATTCACTCATTCACTCATTCAAAACTAAGAAAAGATGGCACACAAGAAAGGTGTAGGTAGTTCCAAGAACGGACGCGACTCAAACAGCAAACGCCTGGGCGTAAAGCTTTTCGGCGGACAGGAAGTAAAGGCTGGCAACATTATCGTACGTCAGCGCGGTACCAAGCACAACCCCGGTCGTAACGTCGGAGTTGGTCGCGACCACACGCTGTTTGCGTTGGTAGATGGCCACGTAGTTTTCAAAAAGAAAGCCGGCAACAAATCGTTTGTTTCCATCGAGCCCATCGCGGCTGCTGAAACGGCAACAGCCTAAGGCAACATCGCCTTGCGTACTGCCAGTTTTCGGTGGTACAGACAGTATTCAGAAAAACGCCCGCCGGATCTGTTTCGGTGGGCGTTTTTCGTTCCCAAACCAATTGGAAGCGTTTGGTGTTCTACCTGAGATAACCAATGTACATGCGTAAAGTAAACCAGCTATGTTAAAGCGCCCTATTTATATTTATACCGAATTGAGCCCCAACCCCAACTCCATGAAGTTCGTCCTGAATTTTGAGTTGGTGCCCGATGGTCTCTCCTTCGACTACCCCTCGCAGGCTGCCGCCCTCGAATCCGGCAAGGCCTCCCCGCTCGCGGCCGACCTGTTTCAGTTTCCGCACGTGCAACGGGTGTTCATCGCCAGCAATTTCGTAACCATTACCAAAGACGACGCCAGCGCCTGGGAGGAAGTACTGCCCGATACCAAGCAGTTTCTGAAAATATACTTTGACGAAAACCAGCCGGTATTTGAGCCGCACACCATCGAGAAAAACACGATCATTGTAGATGCGAACGATACCGAAACGGTGCAGAAAATAAAGGCTGCCCTGGACCAGTATGTGCGGCCCGCCGTGGAGTCTGACGGGGGAGCCATCAACTTCCATTCATTCGACGAGGATTCGGGCGCGGTGAAGGTACTGCTGCAAGGCTCGTGCAGCGGCTGTCCTTCCTCTACGCTCACGCTGAAAGCAGGCATCGAAAATCTGCTCACCCGCATGGTGCCCGGTGTAAAAACCGTGGTTGCCGAGGGAGTGTAGGTTGTCCGTAAATATACTATACAGAAAAGCCCGGTCGGTATCCCCGATCGGGCTTTTTCTGTGTTATCGACACAGGAGGGTTAAACGGCAGAATGCTATCTGAAAATACTTACGCTCCCACTCTTGACCGGCAAGTCGGGGTGTAGCTTGATGACGTAGTAGTACGTGGCGTTGGGGAGTTCTTCGTTATCGTACCGTCCGTCCCAGCTTTGCGTGTAGCCGCCGGTAGTTCTGAACACCCGGTTGCCCCAGCGGTTGAAGACCTCGACCTCGCAGTTGGCATAGGCTTCACAGTTTTCAATCTCCCAGATATCATTGGCTCCGTCGCCGTTGGGCGTAAAGCCGTTCGGAATCCTGACGGGAGGGAGGACTTCCAGGGTTATTTCGCTTTCGGCAAAGCAGCCGTTGGCCGTAGATACCCGCAGCCGGTAGGTGGTGGTTTGGGCGGGCGAGGCCATTGGTTCGCTCACCGAGCTGCTATTGAGCCCTTCGGCAGGCGACCACGCGTACTGCGCCCCCGGGGTCACCGAACTGCGCAGCGGCAGGCTGTCGCCCTGCACCATAACCCGGTTGCCGCTCACAAAAGCCCGGGGAGCAGGCACCACCTGGGCCGTTTGGGTGGCAGTGACTACGCAGCTTTCCCCAACGGTGTACGTATAAGTGATAGGATGCTTGCCCACACCCGCCAGGCTGGCGTCAAAGCTCAGGTTATCGACGCCCTTGCCGGAGAAAACACCCCCCGCCGGGCTGGCCGACAGCGGCAGCCGGACATTGGCCTGCCCACAGAGTACCGGCAACGAATCAAAAAGCAGAACTGGCATGGGAATGACCCGGATCTGCACCGCACTGGAAAGCCGGGAGCATCCCGTGGTCGTGTCTGTAACTTCTACCGAGTACAGACCAGTTTTCTTTACCAGCAGCGAAGCATCTACCGGTTGGGGCAGGGGAGCGCCGCTCTGGTACCAGGTATAGGTAAAGTCAGGGCTCTCATTGGCGCGCAGCGGCAGGGAGTCGCCCTCGCACAGCTGGGTGCCGGAGCTTGTGATAGTGGCGGGAGGGCGCGTGCCCAGGGCTACGCGCACGGTATCGTAGGCAATACAGCCCGTGAACTGGCTCGTTACCCTGGCTACGTAGGTGCCGGACTTAGTGAGGCCGGGGAGCGTGCTGCCCGTGAAGCCATTCAGCGGAGCACCGTCCCGCAGCCAGCGGAACGCCCAGCCCTGGCCGCTAAGATTAAGTTTCAGATCAATGGGAGTACCATCGCAGATGGTCGCCCGGGGGCCGGGAATAATCTTTACCTTTTCCTGGTTACTGAACTTGACCTTGAATTTCTCACCCAGCGTGCGGGCGTTGCCGCAGCGGTCGGCAAAAGTCTTCACGACCGTGTATACGCCCTCCTGCGCAATTTTAAAGCTGGGCTTAGTGGCTCCCTCGATGTTGGAGCCGTCGCGTTGCCATTGGTAGGCCCATTTGGGGTCGTCTTCTGCTTTCAGTGAAATCGTATCACCCCGGCAGATACCCACTTCGGTGGGCGAACTGCCGGTATTGATAGTCGTTTTGGGGGGGTAGATCGACTCAACGAGGGCCACCGGTGGCGGGTTTTCGCTGGAGCAGTCGATCACGATAAGCTGGTAGTCGCGGTGGATTTCCCCGATCTTGCGGCCGTTGCGGTACTCCTCCACCACCACGCGGTACACAAACAGGCCCGTTTCGGTGGGCGTTACGCGCATGCTTCCGGTACGGGCATCGATACCCAGGGCGGGGTTGCCAGGCACGGCATTTATCGTTCCGAAGCCGGCATTCCACTCGCTTTTGGGGTAGGGACCAGCCGTGGCCGGAGCCAGTGGGTCAATGTTGAATGGCGGACGGGTACTATTAAACGGCGTTTCGAGGCGGTAGCGCAGCTCGTCGCCGTCGGGGTCAGTGGCACCTGATTCAAACTGGTAGGGTGTATTGCGGCAGAGAATTTCGCCGTTGGCCGGACGAAAAACCGGCGCGTGGTTCTCGGTAGAGATGGGCGGAAACTCGGCGTACAGCACCAGTGACGATACACCAGCGTTTTTGAGGTTACTCACGTCGCTGCTGCGGCAGCAGCGCTCCCAGGTCAGGTAGTAGCCGGCGGGGTCGTTGTAGGCGTCGGTGGAAAGCCGGATGGAGCCGGCAAATTTTACCACAAACAGATTAAGTTTACGCGAAGTAGCGCAACCCGGATTGGAAAAGGCCAGCGGCTGCTTGCTGACGCGTTTGAGGCGGAGGGCGGAGATCCGGCTATCATCTTTTTTGCGAAAAAAAGACACCGTCAGCTCGCTCTGCTCGGCGTTGGGATCTGAACTGTTGGCGTCGTAGTACAATATCACGAAGGCCGTGTATAGCCCTCCTCCTTCGGGGATTAGCTCAATGTTCCCTCCTACGATATGCGAGGCCTCTGCTCGCTCCGATAGGGCCAGCAAAGCCACGCAGCCCCATAAAATCAATCGATATATCTGCTTCATCACCACTAGTCTTTGATACTTAAATTGGAGCAAGAATAATGCCAAATCGGCGGGTAGTGGGTGGTTTTTTGGGAGATGTTATTGATGTTAGCGAGGGTAGGCAGAGCTCAATCTCCCCTTGGCAGAAATCCGATAGCTGTGGTATCAATTAAGCCCACGTGTACGGTCCTGATGAATTTTTATCCAAAAATTTTCACACTAATTGATCCAATAATTCAAAAAGTCCCCTTATATTTGAAAAACAGTATGCAAGCATACTTATTTGAATTATGAATGCTAAATGCTGAATTATGAATTCGAGCATTAATTCAGAATTCATAATTAATAATTCAGAATTCTATGAACTATTTTAGCAGACGTAACCTGGATTTTCTTTTGTACGAGGTCTTCAAAGCCACCGAGCTGACGAAGTACCCGTATTTTGAAGCGCACGACCGCGAGACCTTCGATATGGTACTTGACTCGGCAACGCAGATCGCCGATTCTCTCATGTACCCCTACTATAAGGATGTCGACCGCAACCAACCCGAGCTCAAAGACGGTAAGGTAACGGTGCACCCGCAGATCAAAGAGTTTCTGAAAGCCGTGGGCGATGGTGGTCTCATTGGTGCTGGTTTTCCGTTTGAGCAGGGGGGGCAGCAGCTGCCGGAAATCATCGGTTCGAGCATGGGCTTTATATTCATGGCGGCCAACAACGGCATGATGTACATCGGCCTAACCTCCGGCGCGGCCAACCTGATCTCTACCTTCGGCGCTCCGGCGCTGGT
>CATMVR010000106.1 GCA_950075905.1 uncultured Persicitalea sp.
GATGAATATTTCGAAAGTCGCCGACGAAACAAAAAACACTACTCTGGCCGCCTGGCTCAAAAAAGCGGGCTACCGGTTGCTTTTCGGAGGCAAAGAGCATTTACCTGCCCCCTTAACGCCCAAGGCGCTGGGCTTTGAGGATATCTCCGACAACGAACGGGAACAACTGGCCGAGAGCGCCGCCCGCTACATCCGGAGCAAACCCACGGAGCCTTATTTTATGGTGATTTCGTTGATCAATCCCCACGACATCTGCTACATGGCTATTCGTGATTTTGCCGAGACGGAGCACGAAAAGCGGTTGATCAGTACGGGGGGAGAAGAAATCAGGACTCTCGACAAGGCCTTGAAGCGCCCTGAAGGAGTATCGGACCAGGAGTTCTTTGCGCGCTATTGCCCTCCCCTGCCGCCCAACTACGCGCCGCAGCAGGGAGAGCCAAAGGCGGTAAAAGAGCTACTGGAATCAAAGAACTTCCGCAAGCAGGCCCGTGAAAGATATACCGACCAGGACTGGCGCCTCCACCGCTGGGCGTACTGCCGTCTTACCGAAACCGTAGACCAGCAGGTGCAGACCGTTCTGGATGCCATCCGGGAAAGCGGACAGGAAGAGAATACCATCATTATGTATTCCAGCGACCACGGCGACATGGATGGTGCGCACCGGATGGAACATAAATCGGTGCTGTACGAGGAATCGGCCAACATTCCGTTCCTGGTCATGTGGAAAGGGCATTTGCAGGAAGGGGTGGTAGACCGGGAGCACCTGGTTTCCAACGGTCTCGACCTGCTGCCCACTGTATGCGATTTTGCCGGCATAGATGGCAAGGCCGACCCGCGGGGACGAAGCCTCCGGTCCTTGCTGGAAGGAAAGAAAGTACCCTGGCGTAAAACCCTGGGCGTGGAAAGTGAGGTGGGCCGCATGGTGGTTGACGCCGGGGGATACAAGTACATGCAGTACGTCACAAACGGAGAAGTAGAGGAGCAATTGCTCGACCTAAACAAAGACCCTTACGAAAAAACACATGTCACGAATGATCCCGATTACAAAAAGAAACTTAACCAGTTGAAAGCGTCATTTGAAAAAGAATGGTTTTCAGCCAACTAAAATTTTATCCCCAAAACGTAGATCCCATGAAATTACTCAAAGCCACTCTTTTCGTTCTGATCGCCTGCTGCCTGATTTCGGCAAAATATAGTGCCCCGGAAAGCACCCGGAAAGCTGATAAAAAGCCCAACATCGTGTACGTGCTCGTAGATCAGTGGCGGGCGCAGGCCTTTGGCTTTGCCGGCGACCCCAACGCCCACACCCCCACCCTCGACCGGCTGGCGGCGCAGAGCCTCAACGTGCGCAATGCCGTGTCGGGCATGCCGGTTTGCTCGCCGCACCGGGCGTCGCTCCTGACGGGGCAGTACCCGCTCACCCACGGGGTATTCATGAACGACGTGCTGCTGGATACCACCGCCACCACGCTGGGCAAGGTGTACCGCGACAACGGCTACGCCACCGGCTTCATTGGCAAGTGGCACGTGGATGGCCACGGTCGCCGCAGCTACATTCCGCCCACCCGGCAGCAGGGCTTTGACTACTGGAAAGTACTGGAATGTACCCACAACTACAACCACTCCGAGTACTACGAAGGAGCTTCTCCCCAGCGCAAGGTATGGGACGGCTACGACGTAACCGAACAGACCGACGATGCCATTCAGTACATCAAAAAGCAGTCCACGCAGGAGGCACCTTTCGTACTTTTCATTTCCATGGGTGCTCCCCACGATCCTTACCAAACTGCCCCCGAAAAGTACCGCAAGATGTTTGAAAACAAGGAGATTATCCTGCGTGACAACGTACCCGCCGACAAACGCGAACAGGCCATTACTTCCCTGCGCGGCTACTACGCCCACATGGCGGCCATTGACGACAACGTGAATAAACTGTGGCAGACCCTGAAAGATACCGGCATCGAAGAAAATACCATGCTGGTGTTTACCGCCGACCACGGAGATCTGCTGGGCTCGCACGGCTGGTGGAACAAGCAGCAGCCCTACGATGAGAGCATCCGGGTGCCGTTTTTGCTGCACTACCCCAAAGCCCTAGGTACCACCGGCAAAACCTCCACCACCCTGCTCAACACCCCCGACATCATGCCTACCCTGCTCAGCCTGAGTGGCATCGCCATTCCTAAAACCGTAGAAGGCACCGATTTCTCAAAGGTATTTTTGGGCAAGAAAAAAGATACAGTGCAGGAAACCCTCATCTCCTGCGTGCAGCCCTTCGGCCAGTGGACCCGCAAGCGGGGCGGCAAGGAGTACCGCGGCATCGTAACCGACCGCTACACCTACACCCGCGACCTGAACGGCCCGTGGCAGCTCTTTGACAATCAAAAGGACCCCTACCAGCTCAACAACCTCGTGGGCAAGGCCGACTACGCCAGCCTGCAGGCCGACCTCGACAAGCGATTGGCCAGGGTACTCAAAACGCGGAAGGATGAATTTCGGCCCGGACTGGAATACGTGAAGCAGTGGAACTACGTGATCGATGATACCGAAACGGTACCCTACAACAAAGTCAACTACGAAGGAAAGCCGATTGTGGAGTAGCGTAACGCTGTATTCTCAAACGCTGACAGCGTTCAAAACGCTGTCAGCGTTGCTAACCGTTTGTGACGAAAATCAGGTTGTGCCTTTTCTGGATTATGCGTATCTTAATAGGGTAAATTTAGAAGCAACTTAACCTACCCTCACGATGGCAGAATACCACGAAACCCAGAAACTTGCCCATTGGTGGCTGTGGCTCATTTTGCTGGGCGTCGCCAGCATTTGGGTATACGGCATTTACCAGCAGCTTTACCTGGGCGAGCCCTTCGGCAACAACCCCATGACCAACACCGGCCTGCTGATTTCCACCGTCATCCCCCTCGGCCTGATTTTTCTTTTTACAACGCTGTCCCTGCGGACCACCGTAGACGCCCGCGGCATTCACATCCGGTACTTTCCACTGTGGAGCACCCTCATTCCCTGGGATCAGGTCGGCCACGCCGAAATCATCGAGTACGGCTTTGTGGGCTACGGCATCCGATTTTCTCCCACCTACGGTACGGTATACAACGCCATGGGGCATACCGGTCTGCAAATCATCAAAACCAGCGGCAGGAAAATCCTGATCGGCACTCAACGCCCCGAAGAACTCCGCGCCGTTTTGGCCCAGTATCTGTAACCCGGCCAAATACGCTTTTAGAAACGAAAAAGACCGTTCACGAAATTCTCGTGAACGGTCTTTTCTTTTTTTGGGTAACTTGTCTATATTTAGTCAACAAATCCCCTCTCGTCCCAAAAACTGAATTATCCACATGTCCGAAACCCCCAAAGCGGAGCGCGTCCTGCGCCTGATCCGTCTCCTTCGCGAACGCAAACGCAGCATCCCCCAACTCGCCGACCTGCTCGAAACCATTCCCCGAACCATCTACCGCGACATCGAAGCCCTCAAAAATGTGGGCTACCTCATCCACCGCGACGAAAAGCACCGGTACAGTCTCGATGAAAATCCGACGACCACCCGCGCGCAGTTTAGCATTGAAGAAACCCGCCTCATCCGGGAGCACCTCTCGGCCCTACCCGCCACGCATCCGCTCAAAACCAGCATCGAGCGCAAGCTCTACCTCAGCAGTGAGCTCATACCGCTGGCCGACGAGCTCACCGACCTGCACCGGGGCACGCTCATCAGCCGCCTCAACGCCGCTATCGCCGGAGGGCGTCAGGTACGGCTGGTCAAGTACCACTCCAACAACTCCGCTTCCGTGGAAGACCGCCTCGTGGAGCCCGTCAGCCTCACCGACGACTACGCCATTCTGAACGCCTACGAGCCCGCCTCCCAAAAGCAGAAGACCTTCAAACTGGCCCGGATGGAAGACGTGGAGGTACTCGGCACCTCCTGCGCTAGCCAGCCCGATGCTGATGAGCTGGATCTATTCGGCTTTTCCGGACCGGCTCCCCTACCCGTCGTCGTGCGGTTGTCGTTTCTGGCGCACCGGCTGCTGCACGAGGAGTTTCCCGCCTCGCGGGGGTACCTGACCATGAAGAACAAGGACGAGCCCTACCCCTGGGAGTTTCGGTACCTGGTGCGTGACTTTCGGGGGATTGGGCGCTTCCTGCTGGGCCTGCCCGGTGAGGTGCAGGTGGTGGAGCCGGCGGCGCTGCGGGGGTTTTTACGGGAGAAGGGGGAGCGGGGGTATGGGTGTGCTGAGCGTGGCGAGTGAAGCAGGGAAATAATTTTCAAGAATTTTTTTGATTGTCACTAATTGTCAATCGGGCTGGCGACCTTGCCCGGGATTTTAAAACACAAACATTGTGCTATGATAAAGACTATCTACCAATTTGGACGACAGTTGCAGAAGATTGATTCGATGGAGCGCTACTTTCAGGCCTTCGGCTCCCCCTATTCGGATCGAGCTGAGAATGAAAAAGTAATTGTAGCAGAGATAGGCGATGGACAGTTAATCAAACTATCTCTTGAAGAGTATCGTAAAACCTGGGATAAGAAGTACCTTTTCCGAGAATTGGCTTCTGCCCGCTCGACCAGCATTCTGCCTACCTTACACTTTTACAACCTCCCAGTAGGAGATAAGCCTGAAACCCGTGCTACTAATGAAAAGCTTCTTGATGGTAGCATTGATAAATTCATTGATAAATTAGGGAGATGCCTTGGTGCCAATGCCAAAACTTACAATACACTTTTTGACACAGAAAACCTTCTCAAACTTTTGCAAATCGAGCTTAAGGGTTTTGTTCTTGAAAACTGCACTGAGAAGAAAAATTATCTTTTCACACTTAAAATAGATGGCAAATGGCTTGGGGAGATTCCTGAAATGAATAAGATCTTAGACGAGGAGGCCTACAACAAGTATTTCAGTAGCAAAGGGCAGGATTATCGGGCAGTTGATAAGACCTGTTCAGTTACCTATCAGGCCGTTGATGAAGTTTGGGGTCGTGTGGATACGCTGGGATTTACAGTAAACGATATTGCTTTTTCCAGAAATGGGTTCGATGCCAAAGATTCATACAAAATGTTCCCCGTCTCGCCTGAGGCCGTTAAAATACTGGAAGGAACACAGAGAGCTTTGGAAGATGGTTTGTCGTTTGGTTTTCAAAATATGAAGTTTTTTGTGCTTCCCCGATTTATAGCACTTGAAGATGAAGAACTAAGGCTGGAAGTCGTAGAAGCATATATACAAAAAGGGCGCCGGGATAGAGCAGCCTCCTCTGAAACACAGTCGCGATCAATTGTGAATTCAGAAAATATTTTCAACGAGATCATCCAACAAGAGAAGCTAAGTAATAATAGCATTTACTACGACATCTTCTTTTATGAACAAAAACAGGCTCAATTTTCGATTAAAATCCACATCTCTGATGTACTTCCTTCCCGGTTCAAGACCATACTTGATACAAAAGAATTAATTGAGCGGAGATACGATAGAATTACCAGGGTCGAGACAAAGAAAAATGAGATATACTCATTTCATCTTACTTTTTACGAAATCAAGAAGTACTTTCCAGAGCCGTTTTTCTTCCAAATTATCGAAGCAATTTTTTACAAAATTCCGATAAGGGAGAAGCAAGTGCTAGCTTCTTTCATGCAGTTAATAGTAGTAGCCTTTAAGAACCAAAGCGAAGAAGCGTATAAGTTTCCTCAGCTTGTAAAACGGTCATTTACCATTTACCAATATTTTCAAACTCTTCAACTCTTCGGACAAATGGAAGTACAGGAAAAAGAATCAATAAGTATGTCTGCTGAGACTTTTGTTGAACAGCATCAAAATTTCTTTCTAGGTAAACCGCTAAAAATGGCCGCCTTCTACCTGGGCTGCGCAACTGAAATCCTCCTCAACGCTCAGGATAGCCATTTGGGAAATCGCCCATTTAATCATAAGCTCAACAACCTGAGCATCGGCTACCGGGAAATGATGGAAATTAAGCCAAAGTTGCTTTCCAAAACAGATGAATACCAGAAAGCCGACAAGCTATATGGAGGCTACGAAGATTTCCTCAGGTTAATGGCTAGGTTCGATGCAACGTTTGTAGAGGGCAACGAGAAGGAAGCTGATAAAACTGAAATTTCCTATGCTTTTTCCCTTGGATTGACAATCCAGCGCGAGTATTTTCTCAACCGAAAGAAAGACCGAATTAAGGCCAACAAGCAAAAAGAAGCAGATAAACAACAATCCGAAGTCTAAAACTAATTTCCCACCCTAATTTTCTTATCAAATGAGTACCATTCAAAACCGTAGTGAACTCCTGTTTCTGTACGATGTAAAACGCTGCAATCCCAACGGTGACCCACTTGACTCGAACCGCCCGCGTCTCGATGAAGAAACCGGCCGATGCCTGGTCACTGATGTTCGACTGAAAAGAACCATCCGCGATTATCTCATTGACAAAGGATATGACGGTAAGGAAGGAGGCAAGGGCGATATTTTCATTAGAACAGAGGCAGTTACCGGCGAACAGCGTTCCGGTGCTTATGCCAACGAAGATGAATTCAAAAACAAGTTTATTGATGTCCGCCTTTTCGGTGGAGTTTCTGCGGTAAAGGGCAAAAACTACCAGTTTACGGGACCGGTGCAATTCTCGATGGGGTACACGCTCAACCAAGTCACAAAGGATAATTTCATCAAGGGAACGGGAGCTTTTGCTACAAAGGAAGGCGCTGAGCAAAAAACCTTCCGCGAAGAATACAATATCACATACGGTTTGATAGCCTTTCATGGGGTAATAAACGAAAACGCCGCTAAGCGTGTAGGAACCACCGACGACGATGTGACCGAATTGGTTGAAGCCATGTGGAATGGTACGAAGGACTTGCTGACCCGCTCGAAAAAGGGACACATGCCCCGGTTGCTCGTGAAAGTTGATTACCTGGACGGCTTCTTTATTGGTGATCTGTGTCAACGGTTGAAAATGACGTTGAAGGATGACAAAAAAATGGAGAACCTGGAAGATGTAAGCGATTATACGCTGGACACGTCTGATCTTATTGCATCCTTGAAAAAATATGATGACAAAATAATCGCGATTACTGTGCAGGCAGATGATAGACTTGAATTAAGTGCACCAATCCCTACCAAATAAATTCGACTATGGATATTTTGGTTTTCGACATTTGGGGTGAGTATGCGCACTATAAGAAAATATATGCGACTACCTCCGCATTGACCTATGCCATACCGACTAAAACCAGCCTTTATGGTTATCTAGGAGCGATTATTGGCTTGGAGAAAAAAGGCAATTCCTATTTAAAATCCTTTGCAAACAAGTCCTGCCTAATAGGAATCAGCCTGAAAAAACCTTTGGTGTTTCAGCGTATGGGCATTAACCTTAAAGCCGAGTTAGGCAGAAAAAAGGAAGGAGCGCCGCCCAAGCCCACAATGACAGAATTTGTGCATCAGCCTCGCTACCGAATTTATGTAAGCCATAAGGACAGAAGAATATATCAAAAGCTCAAAGAGGCCTTGGTATCGCACTCAGCTGTATATACGCCTACCTTGGGTTTGGCTGGGTTGATTTCAAACTTTGAATTTGTGGGAGAGTATTCAGCCGATGCTACTTCAACACCTGATCATATTTTCATTGACTCCGTAATTCCCCGAAGTGATTTTGTCAGCCTTGACAACCGAAGGCTTGCAGATGAAGAATTCTATCTTGTGGAACAAAGTCTGTATGCCATAGAGATGGATACTGAGCGTAACGTCACCGAACGGGATGATATCCTACTAGAACGAAAAGGAAACTCTATACCTGTGCAAGTAAAAAAACATTATGTAGTTGATGGAAAAAATATCTGCCTCTTTTGAGTTGATCTCCCACCCTGACCGTACGCTGCGTACCCACTTGTCCAACTGCAACGCCATATCTCGTAAGGCGTTGCAGTTGAAGCACATCGATGCTAGTACCTTCTACTCCGCGGAATTACTGGAAGAAATGAGACACCTTTTAGTTTATTTCCATGACTTTGGCAAAGGAAGCTTTTTTCAGTATAAAATAATCAAGGCAACAGAGGAGGCAACAAATAACATTGAGTTTAAAAATTCGCCGGAAATACAGGCTTACATCACCTTCTTTAATACCAATCGGAGGAAAGAATATGAAGAATACCTTGAAGAAAATGATCGTTTAGGAAATCATGCAAAGCTGGGCGCATACTTCGTATTATCTAATTTTCAAAACGAAGACCCTATTTTGGGCTATATACTTCTCAAAATAATTCGTCGTCATCACGGAAATCTAAATAATTTTTTCAAGGATTCCGATGAACGCCCCCAAATCCTATTGAATGAATTAGAGATTGAAGACTTAGATAAGCAAATCGAGCACTTAGACTTTGAATTGTATCAGCAAATATTAGATTCACAAAAAATATTGATTGACAAAAACAATTGGCCAGAGATCAAGTCGCATTTTTCAAGCGGAAGGAGGCTAAATAAAATTGAAATTTCGTTTGAAAGACAAGGAAACATAAAATATTTTTTTCTCCAACATTTACTTTTCTCCCTACTGCTTTCTGCGGATAAAGGAGATATGATGATTGACAGGTCTGAAAAAGAAAATCTAATAAAAGAGAATCAGCTACTTCCCAATAGCATAATAGATAATTACAAGAAAGAAAAGCATAAAAACGACAAACCAAGGGATTTAGACAAAGTGCGGGAAGAAGCCTATCAACTAGTAACTACGAATGCCATTAGTCATTCCCAAAAAGGGTTTTTCTCAATAACACTACCTACTGGATTGGGTAAGACCTATTGTGCTTATAATACAGCCATTATTTTACAAAACGCTTACCACGAACAGCATGGCACTCAACCGCGCATTGTGTATGTTCTTCCCTTCACGTCCATTATCGACCAAAACGAAAGTATTCTACGAGATGTACTTTCCAAAAGCGGTATCGAAAATCTGGAAACTAGACTTTCTAAAAATCACTATCTCTCAACTGCTAACGACAGATATGATGAAGAAGAACTGAACCGGGATGAGCCCGACTATCTCACGGAGGGTTGGGAGCATGATATAATAGTCACGACATTTGTTCAATTTTTAGAGGGAATTTTTACCGATCAAAATCGTCTGTTGCGAAAGTTTCACAACATGACGAACGCAATTTTTATTTTGGATGAAGTACAGAATATTCCTCCCCAATATTTCGAAGCTATCGAAGTTGTTTTCAAGAAAATGAACGAGTACTTTGGTACTAAATTTGTATTTGTTACAGCTACCCAGCCTTTTCTATTTGAACACAGATCAGACATTCAAGAATTAGCTGATCCTAAAAAGTATTTTGAAGGTTTGGCAAGAATTACTCTTGACCAATCTTTACTTAAAAATCAAGGTAAAATAGAATTAGACGACTTTATTCCGATTCTATTGGAGGATATTGAACTGAATTCAGAAAAGTCTTTTTTGATTATTTGCAATACAATAAAATCCTCACAAGAAATATACAAGGCTATATCTGACAAGTTTGGGGAAATCCTCTATCTATCAAGCTCTATTTTACCAAACAGGAGAATGGAGGTCATCAATCAAATAAAACAAGCGAAGAGCAGACAAATTGTAGTATCCACTCAGGTTGTGGAGGCAGGTGTAGACATTGACCTTGACATTGTTTACCGTGATTTTGCGCCATTGGACAGTATAAATCAGTCTGCGGGTCGATGCAATCGAAACGGCGAAAAAGGCGGCGGAATCGTGAAATTGTTCAACTTAGATAAAGCTAAGTATATATACGATAAAGTACTGCTATCAAAAACCCAGGAGATTCTTAGAGAATATCCTGAAACTATTCAGGAATCGCAATTGTACGAGTTAAATGAAAAATATGCCACTGCGGTCAGAAAGGGAAAAGCAGAGGCAAATGACGATTCAATTTATCTTATCAAGGCTATGAAGGAACTCCGAACAGAAGACATAGCTAAGAAATTTAAACTCATTGAAGCTGACTACCGCAACTACAATGTATTCCTCCCTATTGATGAAAACGCTCGTCACGTATGGCAACAGTACGTTTCTATCATTAAAGAAACCGAAGATAGCTTTGAATTAAAACGGAAAATAAAGAGAATTAAGCCTCAACTTCTGCAATATGTCACCCGGTTTCCTAAAAATAAATTTGTACCGCCTGATAGCCAGAAAGACAAGAAAATTATGTATATCAGCAATTGGGAGGAAAACTACGATTTGAAAACAGGCTTTAAATCAACCGACGATCAAACATTCATACTATGACCCTCACCACCACCCAAATCCCCCTCACCACCATCACCTTCCCCGAAATCGCCCTGCGGGTACGCGATGCGCACAAGCTGCGTGGGTACTTCGGGCGGTTGTTTCAGGAGCATTCGCCGCTGCTGCACAACCACTTTGCGGAGGGTGGCACGGGCGACGAGCCCAAATACCGCTA
>CATMVR010000107.1 GCA_950075905.1 uncultured Persicitalea sp.
CCCTGCGGGGTAAGCGCGTAGAGGCTATCGGCGGTAAAAGCAAGATCGAGCACGGCAACCTCGGCCCCCGCCTGCCCGATGTACCGGTAGGTTTCCCGCACCTCGCGCTGGGCCGGATCGAGTACCACCACGCCGAAGGCCGTAGCAAGGTAGGCCAGGTTGTCGCGGAATACCACCGAATTGACGCGCCGGTTGGCGGGGAGGCCGGGGGCATCGCGCAGCAGGGGCCACTCGGTGATTTGCCGGGGAGCGGCCTGCTCGTCGAGGTACATCAGGTCCAGGTTGCCGCTGCGGTAGGCGAGCAGCAGCAGTTGTTGAGCCGGATGGTAGGCCATGCTGCTGATACCGGTATCGTGCAGGCCGTTGATCTTGGAGTATATAACCGTACTGTCCTGGCCAGGATTGTAGCTGAACAGCCCGTTGTAGCTGGCGCAGAAGAAGGTACCCTGTACCTGTTCCAGACGCAGGGCTGACAGGTAGCTGACGTGCGTCTGCCAGCTTCCGAGTGGTACTTCCTGAGCCATCAGAAGAGAATACTCCGGCAAAATTAAGAACAGGAGCAGGGTTAGCTTTTTCATAGGCCGTAGGCAGTAAGCACCAGCGTGCGGCCCGAGGCGCGGTTTCGGTGCTCACACAGATATACCCCCTGCCAGATACCCAGGTTTAGCTGCCCGCTGGTGATGGGTATGGTTACAGAACTGCCCAGGAGCGAAGCCTTCAGATGGGCGGGCATGTCGTCGCTGCCTTCATAGTCGTGCCGGTAGTAGGGGGCATTTTCGGGCACCATCTTGTTAAAATGGCTTTCAAAGTCGTGGCGTACGGTGGGGTCGGCGTTTTCGTTGATGGTCAGGCCGGCGGAGGTATGTTTGATGAATACATGCAGAATTCCGGCTTGAATCCTCCGTAGTTCGGGTAGTTCACGCAGGAGGCGATCCGTAATCAGATGAAAACCCCTCGGATAGGAGGGGAGTGTAAATTCACGTTGAACTACCTGCATGACGTTTTTTTACCTGGCTACCTCTTCCCGTATCCTGTTGAGCTCAATGGGGCTGATGCTGAGAAAAGAAGCAAGAATTTTGGTTGGGATTTCTTCGATCAGGCCCGGGTACTCCTCGTTGAAGAGCTGAAAGCGCGCCCGTACCTCCTGCGCCCCAATCTGACGCCCGAAGGCGCGCTGCTGCTGCACCTCTTCGAGCAGTTTCTGCACCAGACGAGTCCAGGCCGGTATCTGATCATACATCCGAATGAGGTCCTCGTAGCGGAGGGTAAGCAGCTGGCAGTTGGTGACCGCCTGGATGTTTTCGGTAGCCGGAGCCTGATACCGAAAGCTATCCGGCAGCACGGCAATGTGCCCTTTGGGAATAAAATAGCGGGTCACTTCCCCATCCTGGTCAAAGTGCAGTACCCGCAGCGTACCTTCTACCACAAAACCAATGGTACGGCATACATTCCCTTCCCGCAAGAGATAGTCGCCTTCTTCCAGAGTTACTTCCCGCAGGGAAGCTTCCAGTGTTTCAAACTGGCTGTCGGTGAGGGTAACGTAGGATTCAAGAAATTTTTTCAGTAGTTGCATAACGTTTTGAAACACATGGTATCAGATATAGGGCTGGACGTTCGAAACTCAAACCGGTAGTAAAGTTAAGGTTTATTTTCAACGGTAACTACGGCCTGGCCCCGGCTTGTACCGGTTCCGCAGGCATTTTTTAACGAACTTATGGTAAACTCTGTGGTAGTAGTGGGCGCAACGGTAATCAGGTAAGGGTTCAGAAAGGTACCCTGCACGGTGCTGCCATCCGAAAGTGTAAACGACCAGGGAGGCAGACCATTGCTGAATTTGAGCCGGATGCGCGTAGCGTTCCCGGGTGTAATGACGCCGCGCCCCGATACCTCGCCAATGGCGGCGTCGGGCGCTACTACTTTCAGCTCTATGGGCTGGCTGGCTGCTGCCGGGGCTGTAGACACGATCCGAATGCGTTGCGCACTGATGGTGTCGCTCTGGTAAGGAGGCGTTACCTTCACTTTGAGCGGGCTCTCCTTGCCGGTAGTGGGCAAATCCACAAATCGCCCGGTGCTGTCTGCTATCTGTACGATAAACTTATTGGCGGCATAAAAACGCCCGGTGGTTGTAAACGGAATATTAATTTCTCCTCCTGAGCAAATCAGCGTCTGGGAAGGGGTCTCCATGGCGATGGTAGACGGCGGTACGTCTACCGACACGTAGGCACTGCCAGAGAAGCTGCCCACACCGCAGAGTCCCCCGGCGGAGGTGATGCGGTAGGCGGTAGTATTGTAGGGGCTCACCTTCACTGCGTACGGGCTGGTGAGAATATTGTTTTCATACGTACCATCCGACAGCAGCACAAACCATGGCCCTCCGCCCTGAAAGCGTACCATGAGTTCGGCATTGCCGCCTTCTTTGAGGCGAATGGTGTCTCTTTGCAGGGTAGCCACCGTGGGGGCGGCAATTACGATGCGGGTGGTGTCGCTTATAAGTTGAGGGACGGACGAAATTACGCGCAGGGAATATTCTCCCGTGGGGGTACCAAGGGGTACCTTGGCAACGATGGGGCCAACCGTGTCGGCGGGGGAGATCGTTTTGAATACGCCGTTTTTATCCGAAATCTGCACCAGGAAATTATTTCCCGCCTTGTAGCTGCCTGTGGCACTGAAGGCCACCTGAAAGGGCGTATTGGTACACACGCGGTAGCCTTTCTCCGGGTCTTTCAGCGCCAGGCGGGGCTCGGGGTTGGCGTCTACGTTTACTATGACGTTGCCCTCGGTGGTGCCACTACCGCAGGCATTGGCCACACCGCTCAGGGTGAAGGTCTGGATTTTATCGGGTTTCACCGACAGGTAGTAGGGGTTGCTTAGCGTCTGGTTGACCGTGGTGCCATCCGATAGCTGAAAAGACCACGGCCCCGCGCCGGTCAGGCTTACCCGCAGCTGGGCCTCCTGCCCCGGCATGATGCGCGAGGACGTGGAGCCGTCGACGGTTTCGAGCCGGGCCGTTGGGGTAGGAAGCAGGCGGATGGGTATCTCGGTACCGATAACGGCCGGACTCGTAGCAACCACCCGCAGGCGGTAGAGGTGCCCCCCTTTTTTATCGGCCGGAATGACCGCCCGAATGGGCCCCCGGGTGGCATTTTCGGAGATGACCACAAACTTCCCGGAGGCGTCTACCAACTGCACCGAAAAGGTATTGTCGGGATTGAACGGTCCCGTAGCCACAAACGGCACCAGTACCTGGCTCCCCGCGCATACCGACCAGAAGGAAACATCGCCCGTTTGAATGCCCGATACCTGGGCGGTATCTACCACAGGTTGCCCAAACTGGCCGGTGTTGTCGTCAGGCTGAATGACGGGTAACTGGTTGGGGATAAGGGGTGTAACTACATTGCGCCCCGGCTGACCATTGGTGAGAGTAGTATCGGGCTGGGGCTCGACGGGAATAATTTGTGCCCGGACCGACTCGGTCAAACCAGTGAAAACAATTCCCAAAAACACAAGTAAATAAACTCTAACCATACCACAACAGATGTAACACTAATGTTTGAAACGAAAAAACAGGGCAATCCGTGAGTAAGTTGCCGATAAAATTATCGGAGACCTATTTTGTCTGCTCCTGTGAGAAAAACGTAGCAGTACCTCAGTTGAGGGCCACCAGCTGGCTGCCCCGCAGCACGGGTACTACGTCATAAAGATCGGATTGCAGTGAGTACGAAATGTCCTTCTGAATCCCCAGCCTCTGCAGCCGTCGTACATGCGAGGAGTTGGCTACATAGCCCAACAGGTTATCTTTCCCCTGGTTGTACATACGTTGGGCCATCAGGGCGGAGTCTTCCATGAGCATAAACTCATCTTTGAGGGCCTCGGCCAGCGCCCCGGCAAAGAGGGTATCCTCCATGTTGGGGCGGCCTTTCCAGCCGGCGCACAGCACCAGCACGTCGTACTGCTCCGAGCGGAGCTGGTTGGCCAGAGCTCCCAGGTTCAGAAACGCCCCCACCATTACTTTCACGGCGGCTTTTTTGGCTTTGGCAATAGAGAGCGTGCCGTTGGTGGTAGTCATGGCAATGTGCGAGCCGATGAGCCTTTCCGACATATAGCTAAACGGCGAGTTGTCGAGGTCAAAGCCCTCCACCATCAGCGCGTTTCGCTCGGCGGCAGCAAAGTAGCCCTTTTCCTGCAAAGCCTTACATTCTTCTACGGTAGCTACGGGCGTAATGCTCTTTACCCCATAGGCCAGGCCGGTTACCATGCAGGAAGTAGCCCTGAATATGTCCGCCACCACGACAATCACGTTGTCGAGCTGGTGTAAATGCAATAAATCGGGTGTCAGGCAGACGTCAAGTTGTCTCATTATCAATCACTATTATTTTACAAAGGGTAATTTCACGACCTGGGCTTTGAGTAGCCGCTCGCGTACTTTTACATACAGTTCGGTGCCGGGTTTGGCGTAGGCGTTGGGTACATAACCCATGCCGATGCCCCGCTGGAGCGTGGGCGACTGCGAGCCGGAGGTTACCCCCCCGATTTTGGTACCTTCGGCCGTGCACAGCTCGTAGTGGCTACGGGGAATACCCCGGTCCAGCAGTTCAAAGCCGACCAGCTTCTGGGTCACTCCCGCCTCTTTCTGCGCTTTTAAGGCCTCCGAGTTGACAAAATCCTTGCTGAATTTCGTCACCCAGCCCAGGCCGGCTTCGAGGGGGGAGGTGGTGTCGTCGATATCGTTGCCGTACAGGCAGTAGCCCTTTTCCAGCCGCAGGGTGTCGCGGGCCCCCAGGCCCACGGGCTTGATGTCAAACTCCGCACCAGCTTCAAAAATGGCCTCCCACATGGCTTTGGCATCTTTGGCCCACACGTATATTTCAAAGCCACCGGAGCCGGTATAGCCCGTAGCCGATATGAGTACATCGTCGATACCGGCCATGACGCCCGTCGTAAACGTGTAGTACTCCATGGCCGAGAGGTCAATAGTAGTGAGTTTTTGCAGGGTTGCTGCCGCCTTGGGGCCCTGCACGGCCAGCAGGCAGAGCCGGTCTGAGATATTCTCCATTTCCACTCCCTGGGTATTGTGGCTCATGATCCAGTCCCAGTCTTTTTCAATATTGGAAGCATTTACCACCAGGTAGTACTCATTTTCGTCGTAGCGGTACACCAGCAGGTCGTCTACCACGCCCCCCGAGGCATTGGGCAGGTAGCTGTACTGTACCTTGCCGTCATACAGCGCAGTGGCATCGTTGGCCGATACCCGCTGAATCAGGTCCAAGGCGCCAGGCCCCCTTACCACAAACTCACCCATGTGCGATACATCAAACACGCCCACGCCGTTGCGGACGGTATGGTGCTCTTCCAGGTCAGAAGAATAGCGAACCGGCATTTCGAAACCGGCAAACGGAACCATTTTGGCTCCCAGCCCTACGTGGACGTCGTGAAGGGGTATCGTTTTCATTGGGTTAGTTAGTAGTTTAATGAAGGCGGTTGACTGCCCTATGGCGTTTGAAAGGCAGGTCAACCGGGTTGCGGTGCAAAAGTAGGAAATGGCAGACAAAGGCTAGCGTTTTCCTCCCAGTTTTGAAAGAATACCGCATCCAGACAAGCAGGAGGCGGACACAGATCGAAAAAAAGTCTTACCTTATTCCGGAATTTAACCCAAGGGCTACCCTATGAAAAAAGCAATTTTTATTCTCTTTTTAGTATCATTTTCGGGGCCTGCCCTCATGGCCCAGAAGCAGATTGTCCGCACGGAGCTGGCCCCCGAGCCCGTGGGGCCGTATAGTCAGGCGGTGGTGGCTAACGGGATGCTCTTTGTAGCCGGGCAGCTGGGTATTGATCCCGCTACCCGAAAACTGGTGGAGGGAGGAGCGGAAAAAGAGGTGGTCCGTATCATGGAAAACATCCGGGCCATTCTGGCGGCTCGTGGTATGAATCTGGGGCACGTGGTCAACACCACTATTTTTATGAAAGACCTCCGGGAGTTCGGCAAGGTCAATCAACTTTACGCTAGCTATTTTACGAGCGAGTACCCGGCCCGAACCACCGTTGGGGTGTCAGACCTCCCGGCTGGGGCCGCCATTGAGATAGCCGTAGTGGCGGCAGTACCCCAACGTAAGCGAAAAAAATAAGCGAACCAAGTGGGCCGCTTATTTTTAGTCAGATGTATTATTGGATTATTTTTAGGCAGCTACCGACTGCTGTTCTTGCAGGTAAGTCATCAGACTGCTAATAGACGTGATGCGGGCATAGTCCTCATCAGGGATTGCAATAGAAAATTCCTGCTCCAGCTGCATCATCATATCCACAAGATCAAGGCTGTCAAATCCGAGATCTTTGGTGAAGTGAGCGTCGTCGGTAATAGCGGAAGATTCTACGCCAAAATTATTCAGAATGGTGATAATTCGCTGTTTCATGGTTATTATGGATTTATAGATTTTGGAATGTCAAACCGGGGTTTACTATTTGGAACGATTATTTTTTACAGATAGTACCATTCAAAAGTACAAATTGTTCCCATTTTGCAAAAAAATGTACAAGTGATTAATTGTCAGTATTTTGCAATTTTGCTTTTTAGTGAACGGTAAAACGGTGGCTTCAAATTAAATGAGTTTATTACAAAAAAAGTACCGAATTGGTACGAAGCGGTCGTATTTCGGGATAGAGCAGAAGAAATAATGGATGAATGATTCTAATAAGGATGCAAAAGGCCAAGTAACTTTTTCTTAAAATAGCGTATACGAACCCTTTGAAGTCCACCCGCGTTTCTGGTACTTCCGCGAGAAGTTCCTGTTCATTCTTTCCTGGATGGCTACTACCCCGTACCTTTGCTTCCTGCGCACCGTTTGTCAGGTTGGGATTGAAGCAGAGTAAATAGAGTAGCTATGCCAAAGTAGTACTATTTTTATAAAAAGCTGGGGTTAAACAATAGCAAATTCCCGGTTACGGGATACCAATACTTGGAAGCGGGGAATCTACAATTTGAGAAATGAGTAGAAAGGCCGGCGCAGGCGGTTTAATTTCAGGCCTGAATCATTAAAAAACGAACTCTCCCTTCTTTTTTCTGTATCAGATCAGCATACCAATTATATCATCATAACGCGTTACATTCCAATGACTCCAAAACAAGGGTTGCTCCTCATGCTCGTAGCAGGAGCTCTTTTTTCGATGAATACCATTGCTCAGAAATCCAAGTCTGAGCCCAAACTGTACGAAATGCGGGTTTACTACTGCGAGCCGGGCCGTCTGGACGCCCTGCTCACCCGTTTTCGTGATCATACCACCCAAATTTTTGAAAAGCACGGCATGACCAATGTAGGGTACTGGGTACCTGTGAATAATACCGATAATAAGCTGGTATACGTACTTTCCTATCCCGATATGCCAGCGCGCGATGCTGCCTGGAAAGCTTTTTCCAGTGATCCCGAATGGAAAAAAGTGGCCGAGGAGTCTCAGCGCGACGGAAAAATAGTGGCTAAGGTAGTGAGTACCTACATGCACGAAACTGATTTTTCGTTTCCTATGAAAGTGAAAGGTTCGGCACCTGAGCGGGTATTTGAGCTCAGAACGTACCATACCGTGCCTGGCAAGCTACCCGATCTGCTGGCCCGTTTCCGAAACCATACTACGAGTCTGTTCAAAAAGCACGGCATGACCAATCTGGCTTACTGGACACCCGATAAAATTGATAATCAGTTGATCTATCTACTGGCGCATGACAGCGAGGCTGCCGGCAAAAAGTCGTTCGATACGTTCCGGGAAGATCCCAAGTGGATCAAAGCGCGGGACGAGTCGGAACGGAATGGTAAGATCGTGGAAAAAGTGGAGTCTACGTACATGAAGGCCACTGATTTTTCGCCTATTAAATAGAATGCTCTTTTAAAATATCAACCTATGCTTTTGTCGTTCTTTCGTATTTTCATGTTGAGTGTACTGGCCGGTTCCGGGCTGGTACTCGCTCAGGCGCCGGACAACTATACCCCCATTGGTCTTGACGATCTCAGTGGTTTTGAGGCACCCGGTAGCTCCTGGAAGCTCTACCGGAGCGTGGAGATGAAACCTGCCTCCGCCCAGGGCCTTACCACAAGCGCCGGGAGTGGGGTGCTGCTGGGATCGGCTGGCCAGGCGCTTCGCACCAAAGCCACCATGCAGGATCTGCGCCTGCGCCTCGAGTTTATGCTCTCGCCGGGAGCGCAGGCCTACGTTACGTTGCCGGGCGGTCCCAAAGTGCTTTTGGCCGAAGGTACCCCGGTGGGGGCTCCCGGGGCTACTACCTCTGGGTACGTGGGGCAGTTTCCGCTGCAAAACGCCGCCAAAGCGGCCGGCCTGTGGCAGACCTTCGAGCTGGCCTATGATGCTTCTACGCCAAATCAGGACGCCATGGCCCGGCTCAATGCACTGGTGTTAAATGGCGTAACGGTGCAGCAGGGGGTATACCTGCCTCTGGCCAAAGCCGTGGCGCAGGGAGCACCCCTCGAACTGCAGGAAACGCGCGGCATGATGGCCATCCGCAACATGGGCTACCAGGCGCTGGCCAACCGCAAGCCGCTTGCGGTAGAAAATCTCTCCTACAAGCTGTACACCGACGCCTGGGATACCCCTACGCCTACCAAGGTGGAACGGGAGGCAAAAACTGCGGCCATTACGCAGGAACTGGGCAATGGCCTCCGGGAGTTTCACCTGATTTTTGAGGGTGATATGCAGGTGAGCGAAGATGGAAACTACATTTTTACCATTGCTCAGTCTGGCCCCAAAGCCGAGCTGATGGTAGACGGCAAACCCGTGCTGACCGTCGGCGAAAGTACCTCGCAGGACCTGCACCAGGGAAATATAGCCCTTACCAAAGGCAAGCATGCTTTCAAACTTCGGTACTCGCGCTTTCCGTGGCGTCGCCCGGCCCTGGGGTTGAGCGTATTTACGGCGGGGGTGCGGCCCTATGGTCTGACGGCGCTATCGTCGCTGCCGGTGCCCGATCCCAAGCCCTACCTTAGCGTGAGTCCCGAAGCCCGGCCCGAAATGGTGCGCTCGTTTGTTTTTTACAACGGTGAAAAGCAGAAGCGCACCCATGTAGTCTCCGTGGGTGGACCGGCCGGCTGGCACTACACCCTGGACCTTAACCGGGGTGCCCTGCTGCAGGCGTGGCGCGGACAGTTTGCTGACGTAACAGAAATGTGGTACGAGCGCGGCGAGCCGCAGTTGCTGGCCACCGCCGGACTTACTGTACCCGTATCCGGCCAAAGCAGCTATACATTGCTGGATAATCCGAACGCTCCCTGGCCCGACTCGGCCAACCTCAACTACCTGGGCTACCGGCTCGATGCCAGTGGAACCCCCGCCATGCGCTATGCGTTGGGAAACACTACCCTCACCGACCGCCTGAACTCCGCTCCGGAAGGCCTTATCCGTACGCTATCGGTGGAAGGTACTCCGGCTTCGCCACTGTACGCATTGCTGGGGGCAGGGAAAGAAATAAAACTTGTGGAGAAAGGGCTGTACCGAATAGATGACCGCTACTACGTGCGGGTAGATACAAGAGCCAAAGTAACCCAACGCAGCTCGAACGGGCGCCAGGAGCTGCTGCTACCCGTGAGCGGTACTACAGCCTATACTATTTTTTGGTAATCAGGTACCAGAAAGGAGTTTGTAAAAAAATGCGTGCAAGTTGTTAAAAATAAACTATTTACAAAGCTAATAGCTAGCGACCTAATACCTAATAGCTACTCATCATGAATAGATTAATCAGTTGGAAAGCCGGACTTCTGTCCCTGGGGCTCATGGCGCTGGGAAGTGCGGTGTCGGCCCAAAACCGGCCCATGACCGAAGACGACTATTACCGCATCATCACCATGCCTATTCCCGAACATATCGAGATGGAAGTAGGTGGTATGGCCGTACTGCCGGACGGCCGCCTGGGGGTATCTACCCGGCGGGGCGAGGTCTGGATGATCGGCAACCCCTACATGAAGGGCAACGGCCGGCCTACTTTTACGCGCTTTGCCCACGGGCTGCACGAGCCACTTGGCCTGATGTACGCCGGCGACCACTTCCTGATCACCCAGCGCGGTGAGGTAACCAAACTGGCCGATACAGACAACGACGGCGTGGCCGATGTCTACGACTCCTTCGCCCGCTGGCCCCTGTCGGGCAACTACCACCAGTACTCCTACGGACCAGTGCGCATGCCCAACGGCGAGATGATCGTCACCCTCAACCTCGACTGGATCGGACGAGGGGCGAGCCAATCCAAATGGCGGGGCTGGATGCTCAAACTTGGCGAAGACGGCAGCCTTACTCCCTGGGCTACGGGCCTGCGCTCGCCGGCGGGCTTCGGCTCGTTTAAGGGCGATATTTTTTACACCGAAAACCAGGGCGACTGGGTGGGCTCGGGCCGTATGACGCACCTGGACAAAGGGGCCTTTGCTGTTAATCCGTCTCCCCTGCGGTGGAGCATCGAGGAC